>NZ_JBSKHS010000017.1:0-77364 GCF_057128685.1 Pseudomonas artemisiae | reverse complement strand
TCCGCGGTCAGGGGTTTTGTCTGTGTGGCCTGAAAACACTCGAGCCCCTGTGTAGGAGCCAGCGGAGCTGGCGAACAGCGTTCTTCGCCAGCTCCGCTGGCTCCTACCGCAATCAGTGTGGCGCGCTGGGCTGCTACGGGCTAATCCCATACACTTCGTTTTAGCTCCTTGCCCGCTAACCTTCTACCAGGACAGTCGAATGTCAGTGACCGAAGCCGTAACGCCTGGCTTCATGGTGATCCATGGAAACCGTCCCGATGATTTGCGCAGCCTGGTCGTAGAGTGGATGCGGCGCTATCCACTGGCGCCCCTGGAAAACGAAGTAGCCCTGGTACAGAGTAATGGCATTGCCCAATGGTTGAAAATGGCGTTGGCCGAAGATCGCGATGCAGGGGGCTGTGGCATTGCGGCGGCAATCGATGTTCAATTGCCAGGTAGTTTTATGTGGCAGCTGTACCGCGCGGTCTTGGGGAAGGCGAGTATCCCAGAGACGTCCTTGCTGGATAAAACGCCTCTCACTTGGCGGTTGATGCGCTTGCTGCCAGTGGTTATGGCTGAGCCGGTGTTCGAGCCCCTGGCGCGATTCCTGGGCGACGACGCCGATATGCGCAAACGCTACCAATTGGCACAACGCCTGGCCGACCTCTATGACCAATACCAGGTGTATCGTGCCGACTGGTTGGAAGATTGGGCCCAAGGCGCCTTTCAATTGAGGGGGGCTCGCGGCCAAGTCGCGCCCTTGCCAGAGGCTAACCGTTGGCAGGCCGCGCTCTGGCAGGCCTTGCTTGAGGATGTAGGCAGTGAAGGCATGGCCCAAAGCCGGGCGGGTGTGCATAACCGTTACATGAGTGTTATCAGCACCGCGCAGGAGGCCCCCGCGGGGCTGCCCAAGCGAGTGATCGTATTCGGTATCTCCTCACTGCCTGCCCAACTGCTGCATGCGCTGGCCGGCCTCGCACGCTTCACCCAGGTGCTGTTGTGCGTGCACAACCCCTGCCGTCACCACTGGGCAGATATCGTTGCAGATAAAGACTTGTTGCGCCGGGAGTATCGACGGCAGCAGCGCAAGGCCGGCATGCCCTTCGAGATCAATGCCGAAAGCCTGCACCAGCACGCGCAACCCTTATTGGCCGCCTGGGGCAAGCAAGGGCGAGACTACATCAGCTTGCTGGACGAATTCGACCAACCGGATAGCTACCGCGGCGCGTTCAGCGACGGCAAGATCGACCTGTTCAGTGAAGGGGATACGCTCACCACTCTGCTCAGCCAGTTGCAGAACGATATCCTCGAACTGCGCCCGCTGTGCGAGTCTCGAGAATTATGGCCCCCAGTAGATCCAGAGACGGATGATTCGATTCGCTTCCACATCGCCCACAGTCCCCAGCGTGAAGTGGAGATACTGCACGACCAACTGCTACAGCGATTTTCGGCCAATGACAGCCTCAGACCCCGCGATGTGATTGTCATGGTGCCGGACATCAACGCTTACGCGCCCTACATTCGTGCGGTGTTCGGCCAGGTGCCTCGGGAAGACAAACGCTATATCCCCTTCACCCTCAATGACCAAGGGCAGCGCGGGCGTGACCCGCTGTTGATTGCCCTGGAGCACCTGCTGCAACTCCCCGATAGCCGCTTTGCAGTGGGCGAGATTCTCGACCTGCTGGACGTTCCGGCGTTGCGCGCGCGGTTTGGCATTCCAGAGCAATCCTTGGCTATTTTGCACGGTTGGATCGAAGGCGCCGGCATTCGCTGGGGGCTCGATGCCAGGCAGCGCAATGCTTTGGGCTTGCCTCAGGGAATGGAGCAGAACAGCTGGCGGTTTGGCTTGAGGCGAATGCTGCTGGGTTACGCGGTAGGGGGTGGAGAAGGCTTCGATGGCGTAGAGCCCTATGATGAAGTAGGTGGGCTGGATGCCGCGATGGTTGGGCCGTTGTATGCATTGGTAGAGCGCCTGGATGCCTGGTATCAAGTGCTGGCCAACCCTGCGTCGCCCGCCGAATGGGGCGAGCGTTTGCAACAGCTGTTGGTGGATTTCTTCCTGCCCGAAGAGGAGCATGCGCAGTACGTGCTTATTCAACTGGATGAGCTGCGCGATCAGTGGCTGCAAGCCTGCGAGCGAGTAGGGCTGACCGATGCGCTGCCTCTGACCGTGGTGCGCGAAGCCTGGCTGGCCGGGCTTGATCAAGGCAGCCTGAACCAGCGCTTCCTGGCCGGGTCCGTCAACTTTTGCACCCTGATGCCCATGCGCGCCATTCCCTTCGAAGTAGTGTGCCTGCTGGGTATGAACGACGGTGACTATCCGCGCGCCCAGCCACCCCTGGACTTCGACCTGATGGCTACGGACTATCGCCCTGGTGACCGCTCACGACGCGAAGACGACCGCTATCTGTTGCTGGAGGCCGTGCTCTCGGCGCGCACTCAGCTGTATATAAGCTGGGTAGGCCGCAGTATCCGTGACAACACCGAGCGCCCCCCTTCGGTATTGGTGGGTCAATTGCGAGACCACTTGGCCAGCGGCTGGCAGTTGCTTAGGGACGATGGCCATGGTGAAACCTTGACCGCCGCGTTGAGCATCGAGCACCCACTCCAGCCCTTCAGTGCCCGGTACTTCCAAGCCGGTGAAGCGCAGTTGTTCAGCTATGCCCGGGAGTGGCAGCGGGTACACGTGCCCGTACCCCTCACCGTGGATGAAGAAAGCCTGCCTGCCTACGAGCCCGAAGCGCCGATTGGGCCGGAGGTGCTGGCCAATTTCTTACGAAACCCGGTAAAGCATTTCTACACCCAACGGCTAAAAGTCTATTTCGAGCAGGTTCAAGGGGCTTTGGATGAAGCCGAACCTTTCACCCTCGACAGCTTGCAGCACTACGGCTTGAGTAAACATTTGCTGGAAGCCGCTTTACAAGGCACCGGCGCAGAACTTGATGATGTGCTACACACCCTGGCCAACCGCTTGCAGGCCGCTGGGCACTTGCCCATGGCCGGGTTCGGCGAGTTGATGCAGGCTGAGTTAATCGCCCCGTTGCCAGATTTGATCACCCGCTACCAAACGCTGCTAGCGCGCTGGCCACAGCCGTTGAACGGTACCTTACCCTTGCACGTCGAGGCCCATGGTGTGGTAGTGGATGGTTGGCTAGGCAGCGTGCATCAAGCAAGCGACCAGTCATTGCTCAGCGTGACCCTGGTGGCCAATGCCATCAATGCTAAGGGGGGTCGTAAATGGTCACGGCTTATCGACAGCTGGGTGCAGCATATACTGGCAAGCGCGCAAGGCTTGCCCTTGCACACCGCAGTCGTGGCCACTGATACCACCTTGCTGTTGCCGCCATTGCCACAGGCACAGGCCGCTCAAACCTTGGCAGACCTACTTCAAGCCTGGCGCCTGGGCATGACGCGCCCCTTGCCCGTGGCGCCGCGTACCGCCTTTGCGTTCTTAAGTGGTAAAGACCGAGACAGTGGCTTGAAGGCCGCGCAAGTGGCCTACGACGGCAGCGACTTTAACGCCGCGGTCGGGGAGCGTACACGGGACCTCTCCCTTGCCCGGCAATACCCGGATTTCGACGCGCTGACCCGGGACGAAACCTTCGAGGGCTGGGTTGCGACACTCTATCAACCCATGGTAGAGGCCCCCTGGGCAGATCTTCAGGCACAGGAGGATGCGCAATGAGCCAGGTAGCAACCCGCCCATTGGCGCTGACCTTCCCGCTACGGGGCAGCCAGTTGATCGAGGCCAGCGCCGGCACCGGCAAAACCTTTACGATCTCCGCGCTCTACCTGCGTCTGGTGCTGGGGCATGGCGGCGATAGCAAAGGCTTTGGCCGCGAACTGCTACCGCCGCAAATCCTGGTAGTGACCTTTACCGATGCTGCCACCAAGGAGCTGCGCGACCGTATTCGCACACGTTTGGCGCAGGCTGCGCAGTTCTTCCGTGATGAAATTCCCGCGCCGGATTCGCTGGTGCACCAGCTGCGCGAAGATTACCCCCAAGACCAATGGCCGGCTTGCGCCAGCAAGCTCGATGCCGCTGCCCAATGGATGGACGAAGCGGCCGTCTCTACCATCCACGGCTGGTGCCAACGCATGCTGCGCGAGCACGCCTTTGACAGCGGCAGCCTGTTCACCCAAACCCTGGAAACCGACCATAGCGAGCTGCTGGGAGAAGTGGTCCGCGATTACTGGCGGCAGTTCTGCTACGGCATGGTGGGCGACACCCTGGCGTGGGTACGGGAACATTGGAAGTCCCCTGCTAGCCTGCTCGCTCGGGTTAGGGCCATGCTGGGCGATGCCGGGCCTTTGGACAGTGCCGCCCACCCCGGCCAGCATATCGAAACCGGCTTACAGCAGCGGCTGGACGAGTTAACCCAGTTAAAACAGCCGTGGGGTGCCTGGGTTGAGGAAGTACGGGAACTGCTGCTGCAAGGCATTGCCACCAAGGCGGTGGACGCCCGTAAGCTGCAGGCACGGTACTTTGAGCCCTGGTTACAAAGCCTGGCCCAGTGGCACGAAGACCCAGATGCGCTGCATTTGGACATTGGCAAGGGCTTCGAGCGGCTTACGCCCGAGGGCATTGCCGAAGCCTGGAAGGCCGAGCCACCATCCCACGCTGCCTTCGAAGCCATGGCCACCCTGCGCGAGCGTTTGAAAAACCTTCCCGACCCCGGCGCGGATGCGCTTAACCATGCCGCTGCCTGGGTGGCTGCGCGCTTTGAGAGCGAGAAGCGCCGTCGTGCTGAAATGGGGTTCGACGACATGCTGCTGCGCTTGAACGCGGCCCTGCGAGGAGAGGCGGGCGAGGCCTTGGCGAGCCTGATCCGCGAGCAATTTCCCGTCGCGCTGATCGACGAATTTCAAGACACAGACCCGATTCAGTACAGCATTTTCGAGCGGCTCTACCGGATCGCCGACAACCTGCCTGAGCTGGGTATTTTCCTGATCGGCGACCCTAAACAAGCCATCTATGCCTTCCGTGGGGCGGATATCCACACCTATTTGCGGGCTCGTCGTGCCAGTGCTGGGCGCCTGCATAGCTTGGGCACCAACTTCCGTTCCAGTGATGCCATGGTCAGCGCAGTAAACCAGGTATTCGCCCAGGCCGAGCAGCGCGTTGAAGGCTGCGGGGCGTTTCTGTTCCGGGAAGGGGACGAGAATCCGGTGCCCTTCTTGCCAGTGGCCGCCCAAGGGCGCAAAGACCGCTGGCAGGTCGCGGGTGAAGATCAACCGGCCTTGACCTTCTGGGCGCTGGCCAGTGACAAGCCCGCGGCCAATGGCGCTTACCGGGATCAACTGGCGCCAGCGTGCGCCAGCGAAATCGTGCGCCTGCTGGAGCTGAGTAAAGTCGGCCGCTGCGGCTTCGCCCACACGGATGGCAGCCTTCGCCCTTTAGCGCCGGCAGATATTGCCATTCTGGTGCGTGATGGCGGCGAAGCCCGCGCGATCCGTTCCCAGCTCAGGGCGCGGGGCGTGCGCAGCGTTTACCTCTCGGACAAAGAGTCCGTATTTCACAGCCAGGAAGCCTTGGATGTGCTGGCCTGGCTACGCGCCTGCGCCGAGCCCGATGCGGACCGCCTGCTACGTGCTGCGCTGGCCAGCGTGACCCTGGCCCGCCCCTTGTCGGAGCTCGAAACGCTGAACCGCAATGAGCTGACCTGGGAAGCGCGGGTGATGCAGTTTCGCGGTTACCGGGCACTGTGGCGCAGCCAGGGGGTGCTCAGCATGCTGCGGCGGCTGTTACATGATTTTGACCTGCCGCTACGGCTCACTGGCCGTCCGGATGGCGAGCGAGTGCTCACCAACCTGCTGCACCTCACTGAGTTACTGCAACAAGCTTCCACCGAACTGGACGGCGAACAGGCCCTTATCCGCTATGTGGCAGAGCGTCTTAGCAGCACCCAGGACGGTGGTGAAGAACAGGTAGTCAGGCTCGAAAGTGACGAGCAATTGGTAAAAGTGGTGACCATCCACAAGTCCAAGGGCTTGGAGTATCCCCTGGTGTTCTTGCCCTTCATCTGTAGCGCGCGCCCGGTGGATGGCAGCCGGCTACCGGTGACCTGGCACGCGCGCGACGGCCAGGTACGGGTGTCCATGGCCCCCGACGACAATGCCATCGCGGCGGCGGATGACGAGCGCCTGGGGGAGGACCTGCGCCTGCTCTACGTGGCGCTGACCCGCGCGCAATATGCCTGCTGGCTGGGCGTGGCGGACCTCAAGCGTGGCCGGGAAAGCCGCTCAGCCCTGCACCGTTCGGCCCTGGGCTATCTGCTTGGCGGCGGCGAGCCCTTGGCCGAGTCTACCCAGCTGGACGCTTGGCTGACGGCTGTTCAAGGTGGCTCTGATGCATTGGCCGTGCAAGGCTTACCGACGGTGACCGACCACGTCTACGAGGCGCCGCGCAGCGAAAAGCGCTCGCAACCGGCGCGCGAACCGACCCGGCGCGCGGCAGAACATTGGTGGATCGCGTCCTACAGTGCGCTGCGCATCGCCGATGGCATAGACGGTGGAGGCCTGGCGCCAGACAGCCTACAGGCGCAAAACCTGGTGGATGATGAGCCCTTGAGCAACGTGCCTGTGCAGCTCACCTCTGCGGGCTCCATCCACCAGTTCCCACGGGGCCCGCACCCAGGCACCTTCCTTCACGGGTTGTTGGAGTGGGCCGCACGAGAGGGCTTCGGCACCCTGGCGGCCCAGCCGCAACTGTTGCACGACGCCATTGCCCGACGCTGTGCCACCCGCGGCTGGGCCCACTGGATTCCTACGCTGGAGCATTGGCTCAACGGGTTGCTCAACGTGCCCTTGCCGCTGGGCGAAGACCACCCGGTGCGGCTGGCCGACGTGGGCACGTACCGTTATGAAATGGAGTTCTGGTTCTCCAGCCGCGAAGTCGATGTGCACCGCCTGGATACCCTGGTGCGCCAGAACACCCATGGCGGAGCTGCTCGCGCCGCCGCCGAAGGGCATCGCCTCAATGGCCTGTTCAAAGGTTTTATCGACCTGTGCTTCGAACACGAGGGGCGTTATTACGTGGCCGATTACAAATCCAACTGGCTAGGCGCCGACGACGCCAGCTACTCGCCGCTGGCCATGGAGGAGGCCATTCTGGAACATCGGTATGACCTGCAGTACGTACTCTACCTGCTGGCGTTGCACCGCCAGTTGCAAGCCCGGCTGCCAGGCTACGACTACGACGAGCACATGGGCGGCGCTTTGTTCGTGTTCTTGCGCGGTTTGAGCGCGCGTACTCGGGGTGTGTACTTTAACCGGCCGCCCCGGGCGCTGATCGAGCAGCTGGACCTGTTGTTCCAAGGCAAACTGGGCCAGCCACAGGCGGGCGCTCAGGCGGATTTATTCGGAGGTAGCTTATGAGCGACAGTACCTTCGCCAGCTCACCCTTGGCATCCCCCGAAGGCTTGTTTCGGCTCTTGCGCCTGTGGGTGGCACGGGGCTGGCTGAGGCCTTTGGATGAGGCGCTGGTTCGGTTTTTCGCAGAGCGCGTGCCCAGTACAGACCCTCTCGTACTCTTGGCCACTGCCTTGACCAGCCACCAACTGGGCCACGGCCATGTCTGCCTGGACCTCGCTCAGGCCTTGCTAGAGCCGGATTTTGCGTTGTCGCTGCCGCCCGAAGGCGAAGCCAGCGAACAGAACGAAATACTGCCCTCCGTGGTGCTGGCCACGCTGGACCTGGCCACCTGGCAACGCAGCTTGCAGGGCTCTTCGCTGGTGGCCGAAGGCAATGGCACAGATACCGCCCGGCCCATGGTGCTCAAGGGCAACCGGCTATACCTGCGGCGCTATTGGAACTACGAGCGTGCCGTGGATGCTTCACTGCGTGGCCGCCTAAGCGAAGCGGCCGACGTGCCCGGCGACCTTACGCAACGCTTGGATGCACTGTTCCCGCCCCACGCCGAACAACCCGTGGACTGGCAGAAACTGGCCTGTGCCCTGGCTACCCGCGCCGCCTTGAGCATCATCACTGGCGGCCCCGGTACCGGCAAAACCACTACCGTGGTGCGCTTGCTGGCGTTGTTGCAGGGCCCTAGGGTAGAAGCCAACCGGCCCCTGCGCATCCGCCTGGCGGCCCCCACCGGCAAGGCCGCCGCGCGCCTGACCGAGTCCATTGGGGTACAGGTGCAAGGGCTGAACGTCGCCCAAGCGGTGAAGGCGCGCATTCCTACGGAAGTGACTACCGTGCACCGTTTGTTGGGCAGCCGGCCAGGGACGCGGCATTTCCGTCACCACCGGGGCAACCCATTGCCGCTGGATGTACTGGTGGTGGACGAAGCCTCGATGATCGACTTGGAAATGATGGCCAACCTGCTAGAAGCCTTGCCCGCCAACGCCCGCCTGGTATTGCTGGGTGATAAAGACCAACTGGCGTCGGTAGAAGCCGGCGCGGTACTGGGCGACCTGTGCCGCGATGCAGATCAAGGGTTCTACACCCTGCAAACCCGCGCCTGGCTCGAAGCCGTGGCAGGGCAAAGCCTGGCCAATGAGCCGCTACTTGAAGGCAGCGCCGATGAGCATCCCTTGGCGCAACAACTGGTCATGCTGCGCTACTCTCGCCGCTTTGGCGAAGGCAGTGGTATCGGGGAACTGGCCCGAGCGGTCAATCAACAGCGGCCAGAAGACGCCCGGCGGTTACTGGCCGACCGCGGGTTCACCGACATCGCCACTTGCCGCCTGCAAGGTGAACAGGATCACGCATTGGAGCGCTTGCTGCTCAACGGCGCGGCCAAGGCCGGCACCGGCGCCTTGGGTTACCGGCACTACCTCACCGTGCTGCGCGACCATCGCCCAGAGGCCACGGCACCACTCACCCACCCGGTATGGCTGGAATGGGCCAGCAGCGTGTTGCAGGCCTTCGACAGCTTCCGCTTGCTGTGCGCGGTGCGCAAAGGGCCCTGGGGCGTAGAAGCCGTCAACCAGCGCGCCACCCGTGCGCTCTACGCCAATGCCCTGATTGAAAGCGACCACCACTGGTATGAAGGCCGGCCGGTACTGATGACCCGCAACGACTACGGCCTGGGCTTGATGAACGGCGACATCGGCATCGCCCTACGCCTCCCAGAGGCCGAGGGCGCTTCCCAATTGACCCTACGCGTCGCCTTCCCCCGTAACGACGGCCAAGGCGGGGTGCGCTTCGTGTTGCCCAGCCGCCTGACAGACGTGGAAACCGTGTACGCCATGACCGTACACAAATCCCAAGGCTCGGAATTCGAACACACCGCCCTGGTACTGCCCGATGTACTCAACCCCGTGTTGACTAAAGAGCTGATTTACACCGGCATCACCCGCGCCCGCCGCTGGTTCAGCCTGGTAGAACCCCGCCCAGGGGTATTCGAAGAAACAGTAAGGCGCAGGGTGCGCAGGTTGAGTGGGTTGATGTTGGAGTGAAGGAATTGATCGCCTGAAGATAGGCCTAGGGGCCGGATATATAACCACTAAAATGGGATATATAAGGCCAAAGCTAGCATGTAAAACACGGTCTGCAGTAGAACGCTAGGGAGCCCATGCCCCTAGCGTTCTACTCCTAATTGCCTTTAAACGGCAAGCTGAAGCTCTCAGTGCTCTTAAGGTTTTTGGGAAAAAGGTATGAATTTTACGGATAATTCAGCTAGGCGTGAAGACATAATAAAGATGGCAAGCCCAACAAAAACTAGCAGAATAGCAAGTAATTGGAAGAGGCTAAGGTCTTCTCCAAAGAAAAGGTAGGACGTTAGCAAGCCACTAGCTGGAACAATAAGTGATAAAGGCGCTACAGTCGACGCAGGATACTTTTTCATCAGATTATTCCAGATGCGATAGCCAAAAATAGTCGTGATATAAGCCTGGAACAAAACCGAAAAGCTTGCACCCCAGGTTAGGTTTGATAGCAGATCTTCGAACGGGGAGAGACCTTTGGTTAGAAGGGTCAATAAAAATATTACGGGAAAGGAGAAAAGACTGGACCAGATAATGAACGCGAGCATGTCCGCTGGTTTTTTTATTTTTATTAAAATATTGCATAGTGACCATGAACAAGCTGCTAGTAATACGAAGAAAATTCCCAAGGTTGTCGATCGCGATTCTGATAAATATAATATCATCAAAAGTCCCGTGGCAGAGCAAACCATCCCGGCGATGTGCGCCCCATTAATTTTCTCCTTAAGTATTAAGCAGCTAATCAAAATGGTGAAGAAGGCGCTGAATTGTAAAAAAATGGAAGACATACCTGCTGAAAGACCATTGAACATGGCAAAGTTTACAACCCACCATAGCCCGGCGCCAAAGAGTGCCCCGTAAAGCAAAAGTATGCCGTAGGAAACATCTTTAGGTTTGGCAATAAAGAAAACACCTGGTATTGCACAAAAGGTGAATCTTAGAAAGGTAAGAATGAACGGGTCCATCGATTCTAAACCTAAACCAATAACTGAAAAATTGCTCCCCCAGATCGCAGTGACTAATATTCCTAAAATGAGGTCCTTGCTTTCTATTTTCATGTATTTCCCTTCGTTATTTTCGCTCTTTGCCATTTTTGGTCCGCCTTGTCAATAGGGGTATGCTCTCAAAAAAAGTTGACCTTCGTTTTATCTAGTCATAGGATTTGATTGCGCCACACATTGTCTAAGGAAGACGCAACGTAATGTTTAACGTAAATAAGCACAGACGGGAATATTTTTATGATTTTGTTACAATTGTTAAGGGGCTGATACCTTCGCCTCTTTGTGATTCGTTGGCAGATCGTGCTAATAGAGCTATCGAAGCAGATCGTGTTACATTGGTTCGGCACAAGGGGTTGGGCACGGATGCAGTTTCAGATATGGGAGGCGAATACTACCATCACGTATTCAGAGGCGATGACGTACGAAGAGAACTTCCGGAGCTGGTGGCGGTATACCATGCTATAATTCCGCTGGTTAGCATAGTTACCCATACCGACACCGTCGTTTCGCCTTATCCTGCATCCGATATAAATATCAAGGCGTATCCACCTGGCGGTGGTACCTTGGGCCTTCATTATGATACCAACGGGATCACGGTTTTGTTGTTCCTTACAACTAATAAGGAAGCACCTCTAAGGATACAAGTAGAACGTACCCATCCAAGTAAAAAAATGCCTTGGACAGAGTATCGCCAGATCTATGCCGAGAAGGGGGCCCTCCTTATAATGCAAGGGCGGAAAGTGCTTCATGATAGCGCTCCGACTGTTAATGAGCAAAAGCTGTCGGTGGTCTATAACTACTATGAGAGGCATGACACTTTTAGGCATGAGGATTTCGATGATTTTGTTTACTTCGGCAGCCAGCCGCGATCACTAGAATCCTCCAGTGTATAAAATAGTAATTTTATATTAAATTAGTTTAATGGTCGTGTGGCGCATTGCTGAGTCGCAATAATTTGTGACTCAGCTATAAGCTTTGCAATGACGTCATAGTTATGACGTTCTAAACGTTATATCCCCATCAACACCCTTCGCCTCAACTCCGTCTCCGCCCTGATGTAATCCCACAACAAAGTAATCCGCTTCAACTTCCTCAAATCCTCCCGGCAATACATCCAAAACTGCCGCGTAACAGTGACCTTTTCCGGCAGCACAAGCACCAGGTCCGGGGCTTCGTTGGCGAGGAAGCAGGGGAGGATGGCCAGGCCGTAGCCTTGGCGGGCGGCGATCATCTGCGCTACTACGCTGGTGCTGCGCAAGCGGGCGCTGGCGGCGGGAAGCAGGTGGTTGAGGTACAGCAGTTCGGCACTGAAGGCTAGGTCGTCCACATAGCTTACGAACGGATGGGCCGGGAGCTGGGCCAGTTCGGTAATGGGCGGGTGGCGGGCCAGGTACTCGGCGGTGGCGTACAGGCGCAGGCTGTAGTCAGTGAGTTTGCAGCACACATAAGGGCCGTGCTCGGGGCGTTCAAGGGCGATGACGATGTCCGCTTCGCGCTTGGACAGGCTGATGAAGTGGGGCAGTGGCAGGATGTCCACTGAAATGGCCGGGTACTGCTGTACGAACTGGCTGAGCAAGGGGGTGATGAAAAAGCTGCCAAAACCTTCGGTGCAGCCCATGCGTACATGCCCAGAGGGGGCAAGGCCAGAGCCGGTGACTTGTTCGCAGGCCATGTGCAGTGTGCTTTCAACGGTTTCGGCATAGCCCAGCAGGCGCTGGCCTTCATGGGTGAGGCTAAAGCCATTGGTGCGGGATTTTTCGAACAGCAGCGTGCCGAGGGCGGCTTCCAGCGCATTGATGCGCCGCGATACGGTGGTGTAGTCCACGCCCAGGCGCTTGGCCGCGCTGCTGGCCTTGCGCAGCCGCGCCACTTCCAGGAAAAACTTGAGGTCATCCCAGTTCAATCCCGCCAGGGACGTGATGTGTTTGTGCATGATGATCCGGCTTATATCTGCGTTTTTATTGGAAGTTTGCATACCTATACTGCAACCAGGCTGCACATGCCAGGTTTCACTACCCCACCTGCGAATAACAACAATCACGCGGAGGCTTACATGAATGCGTCACTCCCCTCGAACACCACTGAGGTTGAATCGGCCAAGCTGCTGATCGGCGGCCAGTGGGTCGACTCCCGAACCAGCCAATGGCAGAACGTAGTCAACCCGGCGTCCCAGCAGGTGCTTGCCCGCGTGCCTTTCGCTACGCCAGGCGAGGTGAACGCCGCCATTGCCGCCGCCGAGGCGGCTTATGTGTCCTGGCGGGCCGTGCCCATTGGCGCCCGCATGCGCATCATGCTCAAGCTGCAAGCGCTCATTCGCGAGCACAGTAAGCGCATTGCCGCAGTACTGAGCGCGGAGCAGGGCAAAACCTTGGCTGACGCGCAAGGCGATATCTTCCGGGGCCTAGAGGTGGTGGAACATGCCTGTTCGGTTGGCAGCCTACAGATGGGTGAATTCGCCGAGAATGTAGCAGGCGGGGTAGACACCTACACCCTGCGCCAACCCATCGGCGTGTGCGCGGGTATTACGCCATTTAACTTCCCAGCGATGATCCCGCTATGGATGTTCCCCATGGCCATCGTGTGCGGCAATACCTTCGTGCTTAAGCCATCTGAGCAGGACCCACTTTCTACCCTGGAGCTGGTGAAGCTGGCCCTCGAAGCCGGTGTGCCGCCAGGGGTACTTAACGTGGTGCAGGGTGGCAAGGCGGTGGTCGACGCGCTGTGCACGCATCCCACCATCAAGGCGGTATCTTTCGTGGGCTCCACCGCTGTAGGCACCCATGTGTACGACCTGGCCGGCAAGCACGGCAAGCGTGTGCAAGCCATGATGGGGGCGAAGAACCATGCGGTGGTGCTGCCAGATGCCAACCGTGAGCAAACCTTGAACGCCTTGGTGGGGGCAGCTTTCGGTGCCGCGGGCCAGCGCTGCATGGCCACGTCGGTGGCAGTAATGGTGGGCAGCAGCCGCGAATGGATACCCGACCTCAAGGCCTTGGCCCAACAACTGAAAGTAAACGCCGGTAGCGAAACAGGCACGGATGTGGGCCCATTGATTTCACCACGTGCCAAGGCGCGCGTGGAGGAATTGATCGAGAGTGGCGTGCAGCAAGGCGCGAAGCTGGAGCTGGACGGCCGTGGCGTGCAGGTGGCGGGCTTCGAGCAGGGCAACTTCGTTGGCCCCACCTTGTTCACCGGCGTGACCACGGACATGCGCATTTACACCGAGGAGATTTTCGGCCCGGTGCTGGTGGTGCTAGAGGTGGACACCCTGGATGAGGCCATTGCCTTGGTGAACCGTAACCCCTTCGGGAACGGCACCGGGCTGTTTACCCAAAGCGGCGCGGCGGCGCGCAAGTTCCAGAGTGAAGTTGACGTAGGCCAGGTTGGCATCAATATCCCCATTCCGGTGCCCGTGCCCTTCTTCAGCTTTACCGGTTCACGGGGGTCCAAGCTGGGGGACCTTGGCCCCTATGGCAAGCAGGTAGTGCAGTTCTACACCCAAACCAAAACCGTGACCGCCCGATGGTTCGATGACGCCAGCGTGAACACCGGCGTTAACACCACCATTCACCTGCGCTGAGGGGCCGAGCATGAACATCGCATTCATAGGCTTGGGCAATATGGGCGCGCCCATGGCCCGCAACTTGATCAAGGCCGGGCACCGCTTGTTGCTGGTGGACCTTAACCAAAGCGTGCTGGCTGAACTCAGTGGTTTGGGCGCGCACGTGGCAGCCTCGCCGCGAGAGGCGGCGGAACAGGCAGAACTGGTTATCACCATGCTGCCGGCCGCTACTCACGTACGGGCCGTGTTCCAAGGCGAACAGGGCGTGCTGGCGGGCATCCGGGCCGGGACGCCTGTGATGGATTGCAGTACCATCGACCCACAAACTGCCCGGGCCCTTCACGCCGCCGCCGCTCAGCAAGGAGTGGATTTCGCCGATGCGCCAGTGTCTGGTGGTACTGGTGGGGCCCAGGCGGGGACCTTGACCTTTATGGTCGGTGCCAGCCAGGCGCTGTTCGCCGCCTTGCAGCCGGTGCTGACGCAAATGGGCAAGAACATCGTTCACTGTGGGGAGGTGGGCACTGGGCAAGTGGCGAAAATCTGCAACAACATGCTGCTTGGCATTTCCATGATCGGGGTGGCCGAGGCCATGGCTTTGGGCAATGCCCTTGGGATCGACACGACAGTGCTGGCGGGGGTAATCAACAGCTCCACGGGGCGCTGCTGGAGCGCTGAAACCTATAACCCCTGGCCTGGCATTGTGCCTACCGCCCCGGCGGGCCGAGCGTACAGCGGGGGCTTTGGCGCCAGCTTGATGCTCAAAGACTTGGGCTTGGCGACAGAAGCAGCGAAGCAAGCCAACCAGCCGGTTGTGATGGGAGGCTTGGCCCAGCAGCTGTACCAGGCCATGGCCCTACGCGGCGACGGCGGGCTGGACTTCTCCGCCATCGTGAAGGGGTATGTGAGTAAGGAGCACAGGTAAGCACGCGCACACAGGTCCTCGGTGTAGGAGCCCAGCGAAGCTGGCGAATTGTCTATTCGCAAGCTTTGCTCGCTACAAGCGTGGCACGGCCGGGCTCAGCATACGCACCCGCTGAACTTCGAAGTCTTTTTCCAAATACGTCATGCGGGTCTCGAAGAAGGCCTGCATATGGGGCAGGGCTGAGTGCACGTCCAGGGCCGCTTTGCTTTCCCAAACCTCAAAGAACATAAACAGGCTAGGGTCTTGTTCGTCCTGCAGCATGTGATATTCCACACATCCCGGCTCTTCACGGCTGGCAGCCACATAGCCCAAGAATAGTGCCTTGAAAGCCTCGGCCTGCTCGGGGCGGGTTTTGGCTTTAAGAATAAAACCGTAAGGTTCGCTCATAGTCATAGGCCTCATTGAGTATGGCGCCTATCCTAGCGCAATAATGCTCGGTTGATTTTTGCGTTCAGAGAACAAGCCAATTGCGCGCAGAAGGGTGTTTCCTGGTGCCTTCACTGGTTAGGCTACGCCCCATTCGCTATTGGATAAGGCCTACCTATGAAAATCCTCCTGCTCAATGGCGGCAAGCAGTTCGCCCACTCCGCTGGCCGTTATAACGAAACCCTCCACGATGCAGCTTTGGCTTGGCTGGATCACGCCGGTCATGAGGTGCAAGACACCTTTATCGACGGCGGCTACGACATCGCTAAAGAAGTGGAAAAATACCTGTGGGCCGATGTGGTGATTTACCAAATGCCCGGTTGGTGGATGGGCGCGCCCTGGACGGTGAAGCGTTACATTGACGAGGTATTTACCCAGGGCCATGGCAGCCTCTACGCCAACGATGGCCGTACCCGCTCCGATGCATCTCAGCGGTATGGCAGCGGTGGCCTGTTGCAGGGCAAGCACTACATGGTTTCCGCCACCTGGAATGCGCCTCGGCAGGCTTTCGATGACCCGCAAGATTTCTTCGAAGGCAAGGGCGTGGACGCGGTGTATTTCCCTTTCCATAAAGCTCATGAGTTTTTAGGGATGCAGGCCCTACCAACCTTCCTGGCGGTGGACGTGATGAAGCAGCCCAACATCGAGGCGGACGTAGCACGTTATCAACAGCACCTGGAGGCTGTGTTAAAAGGGCGTTAACGTTTTACAGGCCCCTAACGTGAAAGCCCGATCAGACGAACTGCAATTGTTTATCACGGTGATTGAAGCCGGTTCCTTCTCCTCGGCCGCGGAGTTGGCCGGCCAGTCACCGTCGGCGGTAAGCCGCGCCCTGGCTCGGCTTGAGGCCAAGCTGGGCACTACGTTGATCAACCGTACAACCCGGCGCATGGGCCTGACAGAGGAAGGCAAATACTTCTTCGAGCGGGCCAAGGCTATCTTGCAAGATATGGATGCGCTGGAGGAGCACCTTGCCTTACGCCAGCAAGCCCCCGCCGGGCGACTACGCATCAACGCCGCCTCGCCCTTTATGTTGCACGCCATCGTTCCCCATGTGGCGGAGTTCAGGGCGCGCTACCCAGACATCTTGCTGGAATTGAACACTAACGATCTGGTGATCGACCTGTTGGAAGAAAGCACCGATGTGGCCATTCGCATCGGTGCGCTGGCGGACTCCACCCTGCATGCCCGCTACCTGGGGGGTTGCCCACGCAATCTATTGGCCAGCCCGGCGTATCTACAGCGCCATGGCACGCCCCAGCGGGTGGAGGACCTATATGCCCACAGCCTGCTGGGCTTTACCCGCAATGAAGGGCTGAATCAATGGCCGTTGCGCCATGAAGGCGGCGACCGCTGGCCGATCACCCCGGTGCTGGCAGCCTCCAGTGGCGACACCCTGCGCGAGTTGGCCCTGGCCGGGGAGGGCATTGTGTGCCTGTCCCACTTTATGACCCATCACGACTTGCGCGAGGGCCGCTTGCACGTGGTGCTGGGCGATTTCAACAGCGGCCATTTACAGCCCATCCACGCCGTGTATTACCGCAACACCCAACTGGCATCACGCATCCAGTGCTTTCTGGACTTCATCCAGGACAAGCTCAAGGTCTACGCCTAACCGTGAGGTAACAGTTTTTTGCCCAGTGGCGCTTTATGAGCCTTAATGGGAAACGCAACCCCACAACAAGGACAACCCATGCGTCTTGTACTGTGCAAAACCCTGATCAGCACCGCCGTACTGGTAGCGGCCACGGGAAGCTGGGCCAGCGCCCTGCCTGCTGGCGCCATCGCCTCCCCTGACCGTTACGGGGCGGAAGTGGCCGAGGCCATCTTGAAACGCGGTGGCAACGCGGTGGATGCCGCCGTAGCAACCGCCTTCACCTTGGCAGTGACCTACCCGGAGGCAGGCAACCTGGGCGGGGGTGGCTTCATGACCTTGTTCGTCCATGGCAAACCGTATTTCCTGGACTACCGCGAAACCGCGCCCAAGGCCGCCACCCGTGACATGTACCTGGATAAAAACGGCCAAGTGGTGGAAAACCTGAGTCTGGTGGGGGCAAAGGCTGCGGGGGTACCCGGTACGGTCATGGGCCTGTGGGAGGCTCATAAGCGCTTCGGCAAGCTACCCTGGGCCGAGTTGCTCACTCCTGCCATCGGCTATGCCAAGCGCGGCTTTGTGGTTGCAGACAAGCAGTATCAGTACCGGGAAGAAGCTCTGAAATTGTTCGCCAGCAGCACTAACTTCGCGGATTACTTTGGCGCCATGAAAGTGGGCGAAAAACTCACCCAGCCGGAGCTGGCGCAAACCCTTGAGCGCATTGCCGACAAGGGCGTAAGCGAATTCTACCAAGGCAAAACTGCCCAGTTGCTGGTAGCGCAAATGAAGCACGATCAAGGTTTGATCACTGCCCAGGACCTGGCTGGCTACAAGGCCCACTGGCGTGAGCCGCTGAAGATCGACTGGCGCGGCAATACCCTCTATACCGCCCCGCTGCCTAGCTCGGGCGGCGTGGCGTTGGCTCAATTGCTGGGTATCAAAGAGCGCCGCGCTACGGACTTCAGTGACGTTCCACTGAACTCCGCGCGCTACATCCACTTGTTGGCGGAAATCGAAAAGCGAGTGTTCGCCGACCGGGCGGACTACCTGGGCGACCCCGACTTCACCAAGGTGCCGGTTGGCAAGTTGACTGCCCCTGCCTACCTGGACGCCCGCGCGGTACAGATCAACCCCACTGCCATCTCGCCCACCGAACAGGTACGGCCAGGCCTGGAAACCCACCAGACCACGCACTTCTCGGTGATCGACAAAGACGGCAATGCGGTGAGCAATACCTACACCCTGAACTTCGACTACGGCAGTGGCGTGGTGGTGAAGGGCGCAGGCTTCTTGCTCAACGATGAGATGGACGACTTCAGTGCCAAACCCGGCGTGGCCAACGGCTTTGGTGTAGTGGGTAGCGACGCTAACGCCATCGCACCCGGCAAGCGCATGCTTTCGTCCATGAGCCCTACCATTGTCACCCGTGACGGGCAGGTCAGCCTGGTCGTGGGCACGCCCGGTGGCTCGCGCATTTTCACCACGGTGTTCCAAGTGTTGAACAACCTGTATGACTACCACCTCTCCCTGATCGAGGCTGTGACCGTGCAGCGGGTGCACCACCAGTTGCTGCCCAAGGACACGATCTATTACGACGCCATGGCGCCGTTACAGGGCAAAGTGGCAGACGAGCTCAAAGCCATGGGCTATACCCTTGAGGACCAAGGCTGGCTGATGGGCAACGTACAGGCCATTCAGGTGCGTGACGGCCACGTGGAAACGGCGTCCGACCCGCGTGGGCGGGGAGAGGGGCGGGTGGTGAAGTAAAAGGGAAGGCAGGCCAGGCTTGTAGAGAGGTGCCTGGCCCTTACCTCGCAAGTGGAGCCATCCATCTCGTGGCAGCAGGCCTTGGCGCCAACCGCGTTGCCGCGACCGCATCGGCATCGTGTTGAACTGGTCGCGAGCAAGCTCGGCTGCTACGGGAACATACAGGCCCTACCGTAGCAGCCGGCCTTGGCCGCGACCGCGTTCAACACGGTGGCATGACCGGTCGCTGGCAAGCCCAGCTGCTACAGGCGATAGGTACCGTCGTAGCAGCCCACCTTACCCATCAAACGATCGGCTGATCGCTCCATTCGCCGTTCACCAAGCGCTTGAGGCCCAGCGGGTTAGCGTTTTGCAGCGCTTCGGGCAGCAGCGCGTCCGGGTAGTTCTGGAAGCAGATCGGGCGCAGGTAGCGGTCGATCGCCAGAGTGCCCACGGAGGTACCGCGTGCGTCGGACGTCGCCGGGAAGGGGCCACCATGCACCATGGCTTCGCACACTTCCACGCCAGTGGGGTAACCATTGACCAGAATACGGCCCACCTTGTGCTCAAGGATCGGTACTAGCCACTGGTAAGCGGTCAGGTCGGCAACCTCGCCGATCAGCGTGGCGGTCAGCTGGCCACGCAGGCCCAGCAACGCTTGCTTGAGTTCGGCATCGTCAGCCACCTCGACCACTACGGTAGTAGGGCCGAACACTTCTTCCTGCAACAAGGCATCGCCAGTCAGCAACAGCGACACGTCCGCCTTGAACAATTGGGCCTGCGCCTGGTTGCCTTCCTGGGCGTTGCCCGCCAGGTGCGTGATGGCTGGGTGGTCATGCAGGTGCTGCACGCCTTGGCTGTAGCTGCGCAGGCCGCCAGCGTTGAGCATGGTTTGCGCGCCCTGGCCACCGATCTCGGTTTTCAACGCGTCGAGGAACTGGCTGAATTCAGCCGACTTCACACCGATCACCAGGCCTGGGTTGGTACAGAACTGGCCTGCGCCCATGCATACCGAACCTGCCAGCTCTTTAGCGACCGTAGCACCACGGGCCTTGAGGGCTTCAGGCAGCAGGATCACTGGGTTGATGCTGGACATTTCAGCGAACACCGGAATGGGCTGCGGGCGCTCGGCGGCGATCTTGCACAGGGCCGTGCCCCCCCCCAGGGAGCCGGTGAAGCCAACCGCCTGGATGGCCGGGTGCTTGACCAAGGCTTCGCCTACGCGGCTACCGAAGATCATATTGAACACGCCCTTGGGCATGCCGGTACGCTCGGCGGCGCGGGTGATGGCGGTGCCCACTAAGTCTGCGGTAGCCATGTGGCCGCTGTGAGCTTTCACCACCACCGGGCAACCCGCGGCAAAGGCCGAAGCGGTATCGCCACCGGCGGTGGAGAACGCCAACGGGAAGTTGCTGGCGCCAAACACGGCCACGGGGCCTACACCGATGCGGTACTGGCGCAGGTCCAGGCGCGGCAGCGGCTTGCGGTCAGGCAACGGCAGGTCGATACGGGCACCGAGGTAGTCTCCACGGCGCAGCACCTTAGCGAACAGGCGCATCTGGCCACTGGTACGGCCACGCTCGCCTTGAATGCGGGCGGCGGGCAGGGCGGTTTCGCGGCAAACGATCGCCACGAACTCATCGCCCAGGGCGTCAAGTTCATCGGCCACGGCCTCCAGGAACTCGGCACGCCGTGCAGGGCTTAACTGACGGAATTCGATATATGCGGCTTCAGCAGCCTTGGCGGCGGCGTCCACTTCTGCGTCGGTGGCTTGATAGAGGGTATAAGGCAGGGCTTCACCGCTGCTGGCGTCTATGCTTTTAAGGCTAGGCTCGCCAAGGGCGCTACGGGCACCATTGATAAAGTTGTGTCCGAGAACGTCAGGCATTGTTGTCTCCTTGTTCGGTTAACGGTAAGCGGGGGTGCCAAAGCGAGAGGACATTCGAATGCAAAGAGCTTCGACGGGTGTTGCCGGACATCATACAACTGCTCGTCCGTATGTCCAAGCGACGCTGATTCCGGTTTACCGGCAAACGGCATCGCGCTTAATGTTGTACCGCACTTCGTGACGCTTTTGATACACAGCTGCCAAAGCGCTGGCGCTAGGCCACCTACTCTGTTTACAGTGCCGCAGTCCGCTCCATAGGCCTCACACCGGGACACACATCTCAATGGCTGTTGTACCTCTGCTTATTTGTGACGATTCAAACATGGCGCGCAAGCAGCTATTGCGCGCCCTTCCCGAGGGCCTTGAGGTGTCCGTGACTCAAGCGGAAAACGGCCGGCTGGCCCTTGAGGCTATTCGCAAGGGGCTGGGTGACGTTGTGCTGCTGGACCTGACCATGCCCGAGATGGACGGTTTTCAGGTGCTGGCGGCCCTGCGTGAAGAAAAACTCAAGGCCCGGGTGATCGTGGTGTCGGGCGATGTTCAGGACGAAGCCGTGCGGCGGGTGATGGCCTTAGGCGCTATCACCTTCCTGAAAAAGCCAGCGGACGCCGGGCAACTGCGCCAGGCCTTGGGGGCCTGCGGATTGGTTGCCAGGGGTGAAGGCGTTGGCTCCAGCATTGCCGAGCAAATGGCGATCAACTTCAATGACGCCTTCCGCGAAACGATCAACGTGGCCATGGGGGGCGCCGCTGCCTTGCTGGCCAAGGTGCTGAACGTGTTCGTCGAGTTGCCGCTTCCCAACGTAAACGTGCTGGAAGTAGGGGAGTTGCACATGGCCTTGGCAGATGCCCAGCAGGGCAACCAACTGACGGCCATCTGCCAGGGGTATATCGGCGAGGGCATCGCCGGTGAGGCCCTGCTGATGTTTCATGACAGCAGCATGGCCGACATGGCCCGCTTGATGCGCCAAGAACACAGTGACGCTACCCAGTCCGAAATGCTGCTGGACCTTTCGGCGCTGTTGATCGGTGCGTGCCTGAGCGGCATTGGGGAGCAGATCGACGTAATGTTCTCCCTCAGCCATCCGCAGGTGCTAGGCGAGCATGCGCACATCGAGGACCTTATCCAGCTCAACCGGCATCGTTGGAAACAAACCCTGGCCGTGGAAATCAGTTATAGCCTGGAAGGCCACGACATTCATTTCGACCTGTTGCTGTTGTTCACTGAAACCTCCCTGACTAAGCTCAAGGGCAAGCTCGCGTACATGATGAACTGATATGAATAATTCTTTTGATCTGACCGAGCTTCATTGGCTGCTGACCATCACCCAGAGTATCGACGTTGGGGTGGTCGTGTTCGACAGCGAATTCAACGTCACGGTGTGGAACACCTTTATCGAAAACCACTCTGGGGTGCCTGCCCGGGATGCCCAGGGAAAGTCCTTTTTCAACCTGTTTCCCGAGGTAGATAAAGCCTGGTTCAGCCATAAGGTAAGCAGTGTGGTCACCCTGGGCTCGCCCTCGTTCACCATCTGGGAGCAGCGCCCGCATTTGCTCAAGTTCGAGACCTACCGGCCCATCACCGGCTCCGAACCCTTTATGTACCAGAACACCACCTTGTTTGCGCTGCGCTCGATCAACAACAAGGTCGAGCATATTTGCCTGGTGGTTTACGACGTGACCGAAGTGGCCATCAACCGCCGCCAACTCCAGGCCGTGAACCAGAAGCTGCAAACGCTCTCCAGCACAGACCGCCTTACCGGGCTTTATAATCGGGGCCACTGGGAAGAAGCGCTTAAACACGAATATGCGCGGCACAGCCGCTATGGCAACGCTTGTACGTTGATCATGTTCGATATTGACCACTTCAAACAGGTAAACGACAACTACGGTCACCCTGGGGGCGACCGGGTGATTCAGAGGGTGGCAGACACAGTGCGCGAGCATGTGCGGGATTCAGACATCTGCGGCCGCTACGGGGGCGAAGAGTTCGCACTGTTGCTGCCCGATACCGACAAGGACGGCGGGCATATTCTGGCAGAGCGGTTACGTGCGGCCATCGAAGAGATGGTGGTGAACCACGAGGGCCAGGCTATCCGCTTTACTATCAGCTTGGGGGTGGCCGATTTGCATCGCCCAGCCGCTGATTATCAAGAGTTGATCGAGCGGGCGGACCAAGCGCTGTATACCTCCAAGCGCAGCGGCAGAAACAGAGTAACGGTGTACGCTTAGCGTTACGTTCGTCGAACCCGTCAAAACCTCATCAAACTTTCCGCCAAGTGCCTGGGTCCACCTAATACCCTAAGTACCATGAGGAAATACTAATGAGTCTGTTCAAAGACATTCTGCACAAGTTGGGCATCGGCAATGACGACACCCAAACCAGCGCTAACCCAACCGCGGCACCTACCGGTTCACCAACCTCTGCCCCAGTAGGCGGCGCGGCGCCGGTCAACAACGGCGGCCTGGCTCCGAGCGTGACTGGCACCAGCGTACCGGCTACCGGCGCCAGCGTAGACGTAGGTGCCAAGCTCGATGGCATGGCCAGCGCCCATGCCGGTGAAAAGCTTAACTGGCGCACCTCGGTTGTGGACCTGCTCAAACTGCTGGGTATCGACAGCAGCCTGGAGCACCGCAAAGAGTTGGCGACCGAACTGGGTTGCCCAGCTGACAAAATGGGCGACTCGGCTCAAATGAACATGTGGCTGCACAAAGCAGTGCTGCAGAAAGTCGCTCAGAGCGGCGGCACCGTCCCAGCCGACCTGCTGTGAGGAATGCGCCCATGGCTGTTTCGATCAAACGTTTGGAAGGCCGGGACATTCCCAGCGAAGCACGTCGAGGCGATGATGGCCCGGTGTTCCATATTACCGACGAGCATGGGCGCAACGAATACCGCTACAACGAGGAAGAGGCAGCCAAGTGCGTGGTAGAAATCAGCGAGCTTGAACGCGTCGAACATCGCGGTAGCCATTAGGCCCGGAGGGGCTGTAAGCCTCACGCGCTTAAACGAATGCCCTGTCGCCTATGGTGATGGGGCATTTGCGTATAAGTACCCAGCTCAGCACGGTAATAATTTTTACAAACAGTGGGTTATCGTAACTTTGTAAATGAATGGCTGTACAAAACCGGGGTCGATAGTAAGACCGTTGATAACCCTCCAGGCGCCTTATGCCCTCAGCCTCTAAACTTGCCGATCTTTCCGCGCCTGAACTTCATCAGCTGGTGTTCGAAAACAGCGGCGATTACGCAATCGTTGTTTCCGACCTACAAGGCATAATAGTGGGCTGGAATCCAACCGCAGAACGCGTATTGGGCTGGGCCGCCACTGAGGCCATCGGCCAGCATGTGGACCTGTTTTTTACACCGGAAGACCGGCGTATAGGCAGAAGCACTACCGAGATGCACATCGCCGCCACTAAAGGGCGGGCCCTTGACGAGCGCTGGCATATGAAGCGCGGTGGTAGCTATTTTTGGGCGCTGGGCGAATTAATGGCCTTGCGCAAAGACGGCCAGCTGGTGGGTTACTCGAAAATCCTACGCGACCGAACTCAGGAACGCCTGCTCTCCGAGCGGCTACGCCTTACCCAAGAAGTGGGCGGCATCGGCAGTTTCGAAATTTTCCCCGAAGAAGGGCTGGTGGGGGTTTCTCCGCAATTTTGCCGAATATGGGGCCTGGCTGAGCGGCCGCTGTACTTGCTCACAGAATTGTTGAAAAGGGTGCACCCAGACGATCAGCCACTGATCGAAACAGGTACCACTGAGCTCGCCGCCACGGCATTGAGCTACCTGGAATACCGCATTGTGCTCCCGCAGACCGGTGAAGTGCGCTGGATTGCCCGTCAAGGTGAGCCCATCGCGGTGGACAGCTTGGACGCCACTCGCTACCTGGGGCTGTGCTACGACATTACCGACCGCAAACGCGCGGAATTGAAACTGGCCACCAGCGAGGCGCGGTTCAAGGCTATTACTCATTCTATCGAGCATATGGTATGGACCACGTCCGCCCAAGGTACGCCGGAGTTTTTCAATGAGCGATGGCATGAATTTACCGGCATCGAGGCCGACGCCAGTGGCGTGCAAAGCTGGGTAGCGTTCGTTCATCCAGACGATCAGGCCATCGTTACGCGGGCGTGGAATATTTGCATGCAAAGCGGCAGTGCCTATCGCGGTGAGTTTCGGCTCAAGCATTGCACCAAGGGCTATGAATGGGTGTTGTGCCGTGCCCATGCGGTGCAAGACGAGAAGGGCATCACCAGTTGGCTGCTTTCGGCCACCGCGATTGGCGAGATCGTTCGGGCGCGGGAAGTGGTAGCCAAGGCCCAATATGACCTGCAACAGCAGTTGGCTGAAAAAACCACGCAGCGGGATCGGCTATGGCGCTTGAGCCACGACTACCTGGTAGTCCTAAGCATTGACGGTACTTTGCTCAATATTAACGAGGCAGGCGAAAACGCGCTCAGCTGGGAAGGCTATAAAGGCGACGGCAAGTCCATTGCCGAACGGGTGCATCCGGAGGACAGAAATCGGGTAGCCGAAGAGTTGGCCCACTTGGTCGACGGCCAACCCACGGCCCACTTCGAAGTACGGGTACAGGACAAAGCCGGCGGTTATCGGTTGGTCTCCTGGACGGCCGTAGCCTACGAGCAAGAGGTTTACGCCATCGGCCGTGATGTGACCGACCAACGTGAAACCCAAGAGCGCCTACGGCAAACCCAGAAGATGGATGCCATTGGCCAACTGACCGGCGGCATCGCCCATGACTTCAACAATTTGCTCACCGCCATATTGGGGACAATGGAGCTGATGAGGCGGGGCCTGAAAAAAGGCAAGCTGGATAACTTCGAGCAGTACTTGGAGGGTGCCACCAACGCAGGCCAGCGCGCTGCTGCCTTGACCCAACGTTTGCTAGGTTTCGCGCGGCGCCAGCCACTATTGCTCAGGCCCATTGATGTGAATGCGTCGATAGTCTCGCTTGAAGACTTGATCCACCGCACCATCGGCAATGCCTATACCTTCACTACCCGGCTGGCGCCCGACCTACCGCCGATGCTGTGTGACAGCAACCAGCTGGATAACGCAGTGCTTAACCTTGTGATCAACGCACGAGACGCTATGCCCAACGGCGGTAGTATTGAAATTTCCACTGCTCGCTCACAAGGTGCCCAGGGTTACGAGCCAGGTGAATACATTGAAGTTTGTGTAGCGGACACAGGTACAGGGATGCCAGAAGAGGTAAAGGCCCGTGCGTTCGAACCCTTCTTCACCACCAAGCCCGCTGGCAAAGGTACGGGCCTGGGCCTGTCGATGATCTATGGCTACGTAACAGAGGCCAAGGGGCACGTTGCGATCGTTTCCAGCTCCAAGCAGGGCACACGCATTTGCATGTACTTGCCCCAGGCGCAGGCTAAACCGAGCTAGCAGGGGCGGCGCTTAGAGTGCCTGCTTGCGCGCTTCTACCGCGTCGTCAAAAAAAATGTACAGCTTTTCAATCGAGGCCTTGGGCACGCGCTTGTCGCTTTCCAGGCCTTGGACGAACTCAAGCTGGATCTGTGCTTCCTTAGCTATTTCTTCTTCACTGCCTGCATCTTCGAGGGACCTGAGCAATCGCTCGATTGGCGTGCGTAGGTTCTTAGGAATCTTCAAGGCGTCTAAGGTTTCTTCATGCATCGGGTATACCTTTTAAATCCTGAGCACCTCGGCCCGAATGGGAGGCGCGTAGGCCTAGGCTACTACGGATCGGGGCATGCTGTGTTTTAGGTAGCAAATCCGTCAGCGCATGGCGTAAAGCTATACACAGTTTGTATCAATATGCTCGTTGTATCGGGATAAGGACTTAAATCGATACAAAGCAGTTAGTTGGTCGGCGGGGTTAATACCGTTTCGAGCTTTGCGGTCCTATTACCTATGACTACCTATAATTGCCTTTCCAGCAGCAATCGGTCCGTTGTCTTGATTGTCGAAGACGATGAGGTTCTCCGTGACTTGCTGGTAGAGGTGGTCTCAGACACCGGCGTCAGGGTCAAGGCGGTGATGTCCGTCGATGCCGGGCTCAAGGCTTTTCAGGAAAGCAGCGACCTTGCACTGATTCTCACCGATGTGATTACACCCGGTGTACTCAACGGCTGGGACTTGGTCAGTGCCGTGCGCCAGGTAGATGCAGATATTCCCATCATCGTCACCAGCGGCTACTGTCACCACGTATGCCCTGAGCTGCCAAACAATGCTTGTTTCCTGCAAAAGCCTTGGTCGATCGACCAGCTCTGCGCCATGGTCGAAGCGCAGCTGAAGAAGGGCTGAAACCGCGCCCTCGCGCCCGGCCTTGCGGCTGGCTACCTCACGCCAAACCCAGAAGTTGAACGACAGCGTCTTGATAGCAGTGCAACTCCCGGCCTAACAGTGTGCGCAGGCGCTGTACGTCTCCCGCTTCCGGGACCATGCCATCGCTGACGTAGCGCTCGGCCATCAAGCGCATTTCATAAGCCATCCACCGCGGCATGAAAGTCGCCATGGTGTGTTCGAAGCCAGAGGGGTCATCACCGCCGTAAGCCACCGGGCGGCCTAGCAGATTCGACCAGATAGCCGCTACGCTCGAACCTGTAAGGGTGTCGGGCCCGACCAGGTTGATCGTTTCGCTCGCCAAGTCGACGGGCGACTGGCTCCGACGAAGCAGTTCGATGGCGGCAACCTCCGCAATGTCTCGCACATCCACCATGGCGATGCCCTTGCCACCGATGGGCATCGGGTAAATGCCTGTACTCAACACGCCATCCTTGACCATCACTTCATTGTCGATGAAGTAAGAAGGACGAAGGATCGTAGCGCTAAAACCCATGTGCTGAATCATCCGCTCGGCACCCAGTTTTACGGCAAAATGCGGCACATTCACGAAGCGGTCGGCATGCAGCACCGACAAATAAACCACTCGCTTCACGCCTCGTTCTCGGGCAATGTTGAGTGCCAGCAGTGCCTGGGTAAACTCATCTGGCGCTACGGCATTGAGCAGAAAGAACGCAGACACCCCCGCAAACGCTTGGTGCAGCGCGTCGATGTCGAGCAGGTCGCCCTGAACCACTTCAACCTGTGCGGGAAAGCTGGCTTTAGCCGGGTTACGCACTAGTACGCGAACGGCTGCGCCGCGGTTGAGCAATTGTTCAACAACGTGGCTGCCAACCCTGCCAGTAGCGCCGATAACGAGAATGGTCATGTGAGTCTCCAGTGGGTTTAAGTGACAAGCTCACTATCCACCGTTCCGAATTTTGCCGACAGCCCATAAAAATGGACAGTGTGTCTCATCAGTGGAACACTCTAAAGCACTTTTTGTGCTGTAGACATGCTTGACCTTCATAAGGATCTCTAATGGATTTGCTCGCCCTTGAGGACTTCAATCTGGTTGCCAGGCACGGCGGTTTTGGTCGCGCGGCGCGTGCCGCTGACCGGCCAAAGGCAACCCTCTCTCGTCGGGTAGCCGATTTGGAGCGCAGCCTTGGCCTACGGCTGTTCGAACGTGGGGCACGGGTATTGAAGCTGACCGAAGAAGGGCGCGCATTGTTTGAGCGCACCAGGGCGCTGCTGACGGAGTTGGACGAAGCTACCTCTGCCATTGCCTCGGGCGGGGAGCGACCACGCGGTCTACTGCGGGTCAGCGCGCCGCTTTTATTTGCCCAAACGGCCATGGGTAAGCTTGCGGCCGGCTTTGCACTGAAATACCCGGAGGTGCGGCTCGAGGTCACGACAGAAGATCGACCGGTGGATATGGTCGAGGAAGGTTACGACGTGGTGATCCGGGTGAACCCAGACCGTGACGAAAACCTGATGGGGCGGATTATCCTGCGCGACCGGTTAGTGGTGGTGGCTAGCCCAGGCCTGGCGCGGCCGCCGGAGCACTTGGCCGTTCCCGCGGTAGTACGGGGGGCTATGGAGCAAGGCCTTGTTTGGACGCTAAACACGCCCGCCGGTAGATCAGCCATGGCCATAAATCCGGTCCTCAGCCTGGCTTCGCTGACCATGGTACGTGATGCTGTTCGGGCGGGTGTAGGCATTGGTTGCTTGCCTGTGTCATTGGTAGGGCAGGACTTGCAGAGCGAGAAGCTGGCGCATTGGGGGGATGTGGCCGGGCCGGAGATTGCCCTATGGGCGCTTTACCCCTCAAGGCGGCTACTCAGCGCCCGGGTAGCCGCCTTTCTCGATTTTCTGAAAGAAGCCTTTCCCCAAGGCAAGCCGGAAGAACTCACCGCGCTTATCAACCCTGCATAAGCCTTTGCCTGGAGGCGCCGCGCTGTCGCGCAGCAAACTGGGGTGTATGACGCCTGACAGCCACCCTTGCGGTGCAGCCTTCGCGAGCTATCACTCACTCCTACACCCTGAACTGCACACGAAGGTTGGGCAGGCGCGGGGGTTACGCCTCATTCTGGAGCTGCGTGGTGGTTATTCGATACCTTCAACCACGGCGTGGTCCTCGCCCAGGAAGCCGCCACTCTGGTGCTGCCACAGCCGCGCGTAGGTGCCGTTTTTCGCAAGCAATTCAGCGTGGGTGCCTTGCTCAATAATGCGGCCATTATCCATCACGATCAGCCGGTCCATGGCTGCGATGGTCGATAGCCGGTGTGCGATGGCGATCACGGTCTTGCCTTGCATCATTTCATCCAGGCTTTCCTGAATGGCTACTTCTACTTCCGAATCCAGCGCACTGGTGGCTTCGTCCAGCAACAGGATAGGGGCGTTCTTGAGCATTACCCGGGCGATGGCTACACGCTGACGCTGGCCACCGGAGAGCTTGATGCCGCGCTCGCCCACTAAGGTGTCGTAGCCACTATGGCCTTGCTTGTCGCTCAACTGCCTGATGAAACCATCAGCCTGGGCGTTAGCCGCAGCGACGCGGATTTGCTCGTCAGTGGCATCGGGCCGGCCATAGGCAATATTGTCGCGAATGGACCGGTGCAGCAGGGAGGTGTCCTGGGTGACCATGCCGATGGCGCTGCGCAGGCTGTCCTGGGTCACCTGGGCAATGTTCTGGCCGTCGATCAGGATCTTGCCGCTGTCCACGTCGTAGAACCGCAGCAGCAGGTTGATCAACGTGGACTTGCCAGCCCCCGAGCGGCCCACCAGGCCGATTTTTTCCCCTGCGCGAATCTGCAGGTTCAGGCCATCGAGTACCTGGCGTTCGCCATTGTAGTTAAAGCTTACGTTGTCGAAGGTCACCGCGCCGCCGGAGGTGTCCAGCACGCCAGCGTTCGGCGCGTCCTGCACCTTGGGCCCACGGGTCAAGGTGCCCATGCCATCCTGCACCGTGCCGATGTTTTCGAACAGCGACGTCATCTGCCACATGATCCAGTGGGACATGCCATTGATACGCAGGGCCATGGCAGTGATTGCCGCCACCGCGCCCGCGCCCACCTCACCCTGATGCCACAGCCAAAGCGCATAGCCGCCAGCGCCCATGATCAGTGCCACCACCAGGGTTTGGTTGACGATTTCGAACTGGCTGACCAAACGCATCTGGCGAAAGCCGGTGAGTTTGAAGTCTTCCATCGCCGCCCGGGCGAAATGCGCCTCACGCTTGGAGTGGGAGAACAGCTTTACGGTGGTGATGTTGGTGTAGGCGTCCGAAATACGCCCAGTCATTGACGAGCGCGCGTTGGCCTGTTCCTGCCCGACCTTCCCCAAACGAGGTACGAAGTAGGCCATGGCCAGCCCGAACAACACTACCCAGGCAATAAAAGGCAGCATGAGCTTCAAGGCAAATCCGCCCGCCAGGGCGATGATCGCGATGAAATACACCCCGATCCCTGGAGCGATTTCAATCAGGGTAAACAATACCTCGCGCACAGCCAGCGCCGTTTGCATCACCTTGGTGGTAACGCGGCCAGAGAACTCATCGGAGAAGAACGAAAGGCTTTGCCGCAGCATCAGGCGGTGGAAGTCCCAACGCAGCCTTAGCGGCAGATTGATCGCCAGTACCTGGTGCTGGGCCATGGTGCGCATCGCGACCAAGGCGATACTGGTGACCAGCACGATACCGATGCCCCATAGCACACGGCTTTCCTGCCCGTTCACACCGCCGGTGGCCTGCCAGGTGGACAGCAGGTCCACCACTTGCCCCAGGAAGGAAAACAGCCAAGCCTCGTAGATCGATACCCCGGCACTGAGCAGGGCCATGGCCAGTACATAACCACGGGCGCCCCGGGTACAAGCCCACAGAAACCGCATCAGGCCCGCCGGCGGTGGTGGCGCTTCGTCGGGCGGAAAGGGGTCGAGCCAGCGTTCAAGCATGCGAAGCATAGTGTTCTCTTAACGATTCAGTTGGGGGGATTCTGCCATTGAATGCAGCCCTTAAGGGCATTATTGCCCATGCTCAAGCTGTAGCGGCCTGGTCAATACAAGGTATCGGCGATGCGCCCGGGCAAGGCCTTGTCATAGGCCTCGCCGTCGATCTCGGCGTTTGAAAGGGCTTTGAGGATCTGCCCGGCGCTGGGTAGGGCACTGCGGGGCAGGTGTTTGGAAACGTCCCATAACCCAGCCCGGATCACCGCGCGGCTGCATTGGAAGTACAGGCTGCTCACGGTGATACGCAGCACGGACTTAGGCCGTTGGCCATTTACCGCAAAGCGCTCCAGAAGCTGCGGCTCAATGCAGATCTGCGCGGCGCCATTGATACGCAGGGTTTCGCCCACCCCCGGCACCAGAAACAACAGCGCCACGCGCGGGTCTTCCACAATATTGCGCAGCGTGTCGATGCGGTTGTTCCCGCGGCGGTCCGGCAGGTACAGGGTTTTGCTGTCTTCGATATGAACGAAGCCGGCGCCGTCGCCGCGGGGCGACGCATCCAACCCACCTCCGCCAGCAGACGCTAGCACCACAAAGGGCGCTGCCTCTATAAAGGGCCGGTAAACCGGGTGAATGTAGTCGACCTCCTTCACCCGGGACGGCGCTGCCACCGGCCCGTAGAGGGCTTCAAGCCCTTGCACTGTGGTGACATAGGCGTTGTCTTGATGGCTCATCGCGCGCTGCCTTCTAGCGTTCAGAAGCCCCCAGTTTAGGCTATTGGTTAAAGTGGCGGTGGAGGTACCTAGCCTTGCTTGTATAACGCCGAGGGCCTGTTGCTCGCCATTTCAATAGCCGTCGCCAATTGTGCCGCTGGCGCTATTTGGCCTAGCTTTGTGTAGAGGCGGGTACGCTGCTCAGGCGTGAAGAACTGGGCGGAGGCGCTTAGGTGCTCACTAGCAATATGGGCAATATGGTCATCTGATTGCAGGCCCTCTACCGCGTGAACTAACGCCTCCCGTTGGTCCATGCTCAGCCACTGCGCTGCCCTGACCACCCCGCCCAACGCCCGGTACCGGTCATTTGCCCGGCAGTTCAGTGCTTCCTCAAAGACCGTATCGCAGGTATTTACAGCAAGGGCTTCGAACGAATGGCCCAGGCTTTCCAGCAACTGCGCATGACCGATCGGTGCAGGCTGTGTTGGGTCGGTCTGGGCCAGCCTGGTCAAGTCCCCCTGCACTGAAGAAGGTACCTTATCGAACTGTGAGCCCAAGCCACTGATCGCGTGATGGATCTGACCTGGGGGTGTGACGTTTGGATCAGTGATCGCTCGCACCAGCGCGTTACGAGCCCTAGGCTGCAACACATCGTAGTGTCGGCCTAACAGAGCAAGGGCCTCGGCGCGCGGCCCCACTCCAGCGTGCGGCCCGGCTACGGGAAGCGAGAGGGCGTGGTCCAACAACGCCGTTTGCTGACGCTGGGTAAGCAGGCCAGCTTGCTGGACCAAATGGCCAAAAAGCTCCTCTCGACAGGCAGTATCGGTCGCGTTGTTGCCTAGCGCGGCAAACACCTCTGCGGTACGCGTGCTGCCGATGGATGGCAAATGTTTGCTAAGCGCAGCCAATAAAGCGTTGTGCGCGGCCGGTGACTGGGTACGTAAGCGGTCGGCAAGCTCATGTAGCTGAGTTTGGCGCTCGCGCGACAACGCGGGGAAGTGTGAAGCGATGGTTGGGAATATACCGTCCAGTTCGGCTGATTGATGATAACGCTCGGCGCGCGCTAACAGGGCGCCTTGCTGGTCGCCCGAAAGATGCGGGAAGCCTCTGGCCAAACCTTGCATTGCTTTGCGCCCAGATTCGCCACCGAGGGTCATGGCTGCATCGAAGACCCCTTTGCGGTGGTCGACTGAGAGGTGTTTCATGCCTGCGCCCAGTGCCAAAATCGCATCGCTTTGTTTGCGTGGGTCGCGTTGGCCAAGTGCCTCTTGAACCAGGTTTTCACGGGTTTCGGGTTGAAGCAGGCCAATCAACACTTGAAGGTGGCGTGTCGTCAGCGGTGGCAGGTCTGCCGCGCTCGCCGCGTGTTTTTGCACAAGTTGTTCCATGCGTGCCTGGGCTTTTAAGGCCGGCGGGAAGTGAGGGTTAGTGATGCCTTCTTTAAAGGTCGCAGCTCGTAGGGTCTCGTTCGTGCCCATCAACGCTAACACGTTTTGAATTTTAGTCGGCACATCCGGACCTTCCATTACATGACCCGCGACCTGATGGCGCATCTCGGGCGGTAGGTTCGTCAGCCTGTCTTGGTTCTGTTCGCTGGTGCGTTGTGCTGCCGTTGGCAAAGCCTGAATGCCAAAGCGCGACTGCACGCTTAGCCCTGGCCGTGGAGGTGTGCGTGCCCCCGAGGGCAGCGGTTCCTCTCTAGCGGCTGGCAATGCGTGTGAGGCTTGTGCGGCATCAGCCCCAGCCTGGGGTTGAACCTCTGACGGCGCATCTATCGGCATGGGAGAGCGAGGGGGCGTGTTGGAGATATTCATAGGAAAGGCTCTGGCGAAACGTTCAGGGTGCATGCGTAGGCAGCAGGTGCCCACAAGGCGCTGGTCGCACCTTGAGGCCCGCGCTGGGCATGCAGTTATTGAAAAAGCGCCTGTGATGCCAGGCACGGCAGGCGTATGCCGTTAGGGGGGGACGGTCTGCATAAAGGGCATCATTCGCGGCGCCTGCTAGGGCCGGGGGCGTAGCTGGGAGGTACCGGCTGAGGCTCATCCAGCGCTGCCAGGATCGCGTCTATATCCAGCGTGGCGTCATGGTTGCCCAGGCTTAGATAAGGCGGATTGGGCGCTGCTATGGCCACCGGTTGAACGACTGGAAGGGTCGCGGTAGGGCGGTTTTCCGTGGCGCTAAGCGCGTGGCCGAAGCGTACGGTGGTGCCTACCGCTGCCTCGGTCAGCAGGGTGGCCATCTGTGGGCCTAGCTGAGTGGCGCCGCGCACGCGGTTGTAGAGGTTTTCGGCCCCACGCGCCACGGTGCCCGGTTGAGTACCGTGGTCAAGGCTGTCCCGGTCAGGGGTTAGCGCGTTAGCAACGGCGCTGGTCACACGGTTGCCGCCATCAGCCTTGGCTTCGCTGCCGGATTGCTTATTAGCGTAAAACGGCAGTAACAGCGCTATGGCTTGAAGGTTGGCCAACACCACGGAACCAGCAGCGCCCGAGCGGGTAGTGGTATCGAGTGTGCCCATCGCCCGCCCTACGGCGTTGTAGCCAAGCATGCCTTCGGCAGCGCTCCAGATTTTGCTCGCATAGTTTTCCCGAGCCTCGCCTTGTCGAGGGTCGACAGTAGGCGCCGCTTTGCGCCCGGTCTTGATCAGGCGTTGAGCGAGGCTGTCGTCAGGCGTGGCTTTGGGAACGTGGGTGGGAAGGTGCCGCCCGTCATGGTGGTAGGTTTTGTTAAGTTTGCCCAGTGCCTGGCTCGCCGACATACCCACGCCCCCGGCGAACGACGTGACTGCGCGGGCAGGTACGCTTCCGGTGTTAAGGTTCGTAGTGACGCTCAGCAGTTGACGGACCATTTGAGCCATGGGTTGATTGAGGTAGGTCAGCGCGTCGCCCCTCATCGTACCGGTCTTGTAGTCTTTCTGATTGTTGAGAAAGCCTGCGCGAGCTTGCTCTATCAGCGCTTGTTCAGCGGCTAGCTCGTCATCGCTTCGCTCGTGGTAGCGGCCGTTTACAACCGTGGCGCGTGTCGCGTCTAGAATCAGGCTGTCTACCGGTACTTCTTCGGCTTCGCGCATCCCCACACTTGCCAGCACTTCTCGGGTTGCCGGTTTGACGAAGTTGTCCAGGGTTTCGTGCACCGCGCCCATGGCGGCGCCGTTGGCCATGGACTGGCCGATCAGGCTGAATACGGTCAGTCGGGGATCTACATAGGCTCGCGCCAGTAGAAACAGTGCCGAGGACGCCATGCCTTGAGCGATGCCTTCCGCGGAGGCCGTGGTGAGCTGGCTGAACCAACCTTTACGCCTGGCATCCAGCGCGGCGACGTGATTGTCCAGTTGTACCCCCTGCGTGGCTTTATCCACCGGGTTGGGGCTATCCAGGATCTTTGTGAGGTGAGCCTGCAGTGATTGCCACCCCTGCACCTGCTGTTGCGCCCTCAACTCCTCTTGTGCTTCGCCATAATGCTTGGGCGCTTGTGCCTGCAGCGGCTTCAATGCGGCCTGGGCGGTCTTGAGCCGCTCCTCTACAAGGGTAAGCGTGCTTTGAAGCATTAGCGCTACAGTACCCTTCCAGGTGTCGGCCATTTCAGCTAGCGCGCGATGCCCGGCTTTGATCCGTGTGCGCTCGGTGTCGGTCAGTGGACCTTGCAGCGCTTGGTGGTAAAACGCTTCATGCCCTTCCAAATGCTTGGCCATATCAGTAAGGCCTTTATCCAACATGGCGCGCACTGCCTCATGGGTCGGCCTTTCCCCCTCTGGTTGGGTCGCCAATGCTAAGAGCTGGGTACAGAGCTGTGATACATCGGCAACGGGCACCCGAGGTGGGCTGACCTGGGCGTGGCCCATATCAAGCAGCTCCGTGGCCATGGAAAAGTCCAAGTTTGGGTTTGCGTGCAGCAACGCGCCTTCCAACGCCATGCGCTGCTTGGCAACATCCACTGGCGGCAAGTGATGGGCTTGTGCGTCAAGTGCGCGTGCTGCCTGCCTGAGCTCCCGTAGCTCAGGCAGCGCGCGTTCATAATGTTCCACGGCCGATAAACGCTGGGCCAATTGCTGTGTTTGCTGCGGATTCAAGGGTGGGTTGGCGCTATGGCTAACCTGGTGTGTGCCTACAGGCGGTAGCTCTGTGGGCTGAGCGCGCTCGACGTCAGGCAAAGGGCCGTTGCGATAAAACGCGGTACGTATGGCATTGAGGGGCGAAAAATTCATCGCGCGCGCCCTCGGTTAACCCCTGCGCGCGCTGGCGCGGCATCGAGAAAATACCCTTCGCGCCACACCTTGGCCATGTCCGCCAATTGGCCTAGCAACTCCAGTAATCCTAGGGAGCTCAGCCCTTGCAACGGCGCCACCGCCGCCAAGGTGGCCCGGCCCGTCTGCTGATTAACGGTGCAACTAGGGCTTGCCGACCCTACGAACAGGTTGAAGTTGATTTCCAGCAGCCGTAGCAGCACTTCATCGCGCCGGCGGCCAGGCAAGGCACCAAAGTCACAATGAATAATGACCTCACCCACTGGCCCCTCGCGCTCCACCAGGCTGATATCGACCCCATCGATATTCAACGCTGTGCGCTCATACAACGCCTGGGGATCCGGCAGCTTGCTCAGGTGACACAGTTCGTCGATCAGCCTGCGGAACGTAGCAGAGGGCATTTTTCAAATTCCAGGTTAAACACATCAGGTGCGACGTATGTGGCCTGACCCCGTTTAGCGTTCCCCTGCAGACAGCAATGTTCACGAAAACTTAACATAAGGGTTCGTGGGGGAAGGGCGTCTGGGATGGGGGTTTTGGAGGGGGAAAGATGAGGGTTGGAGGCAGGTCTACCTCGCAGGCTCTGTCAAATGAAGCCCTACATTTACCGCACAAGCGGGATCGTTGTAGGAGCCAGTAAAGTTGGCGAACGGCACGTCATTGGTTGCCTGTATCGTATCTTCGCGAGCTTTCGCTCGCTCTCATCAAAGGAGGCTCTGACTAAGTTTGGCGTGGGGCATCGTTAGCCTGTGCGCCACAGGTAAAGCCAATAAGCCCCTGCCGAAAGGCCTCTACCACCAACGCCGCGCGGCGGGTCACGCCAAGTTTGGTAGTGGCTGCGAGCAGGCGTTTTTCCACCGTGCCTGGTGCAATGCCCAACTCCCGGGCTGCCTGCTTTGTAGTAAGGCCAGCGGCAACTGCTAGCAGGCATTCGATCTCCCGCATTGACAGGGTGTGGTTCAGTTTGGCCGTTAGACCATAAGCGGTAATGTTCATGTCGAGGGCTCAAGCGTGAGACTGGATGCAAGAACCTACAATTTAAGCGGCATAATTACAACAATAAATTGTAATTCGGCTTGCTCTGCTACTGCTTCGGCTGCCCAGGGGTAGGTGACCCACCTATACGAGCAGAAAGGTAGCAGTGCTTCAATCCTGGGCGGGCAGGGACCAATACACGTGCGCGAACCCATTGTCGCGGTGCGCAATCGTCACGTTATCGTTCTCGGAGATCTCGCCCAGGATACGCTCCCAATCGGCCAAGTTATCAGTCGGGTGCCGTTCGAGGATTGCCGACCTGGAGAGCTGCGCGGTTGGCGCATTGATCGCCTTCTGCAGGCGCCCGCCGAGTTGATCATACGAGGTAGGGGGTACGGTTTGAGCGGCTTTGCGTGCCTTGGTCATGATAGATCCTCCGTAATACACAACTGGTTGCATATACAGTATTTCAGGAGGGCCCGTTTAGCAAGCGAAGCCGTAGTGCGATACGGGGCAGCTGCCCATCTGCAGCCGGTGAAAAGCGCGGTCAGGAGTACGCCTAAACGCTATGAGCCCACTTAAAGCCCGGTGACTTTTATATCGATCACCCGCCCAATCACGTCCCAGTCGTCGTCCATCTTAATGGTCTCGAACGCCGAGTTCAGCGGCACCAGGTACTCCCGCCCTGCGTCGTAGACGTACTGTTTGAAGGTCGTCTCGCCGTCCCGATGCTGGGCGATATAGTACTTCCCGCTTACCAAATCGAAGCCCTCGGGCTGTACCAGCACGTAGGTGCCTGGCAGGAATGAAGGGCTGGTGGCGGATGTCATCGAGCCGCCCTTGACCTCCAGCCAATACCCGTACTCGCCCGCATTCTGGTCAGATTCAAACGAAAGCCCAGGGCCTGGAACGTACTGCTCTGGCGATTGGGACCGCTCCCCAGCGGCGATCCAACTGAGCACAGGGTAAGTAGAAGCCTTTTTGGACGGGCGGAAAGCAGGCTCGACGTTTGACTCAAAGGAGGCAGGGCCTACGGGTTCGCCTGCCTCAGCCATAAGCCATGAGGCCGATACCCCGAGCTGATCGCCGATCTCCCTCAAGCGCTTATACCTGGGGGTGTTCTTATCGCTTTCCCACGCCTGCACGGACTGGGGCGTTACCCCCAGCCTGCGTGCGAGCTCGGACTGGCTGATGCCTATTTGTTCGCGTGCCAGCGCAATCAGCTGGCCTGTGGTTGGTTTTTTCATGGGCTAAAAATACAACTTTGTATTGTAGATAGCATTGAAATTGTAAATTTCATGACGTAGGCTGACATGCAACCAGAAATTGTAATCGGTGCACGGCTGGCCTTGAGCATCACAGTACGCCCGCCAAACCGCTTCTGGACAGTCCAATGATCATGCTGGCAATTTATCCAGTACCGCAGGCCTGTCGCTTATACGAAGGCTGCCTTAAGGCTGAATTGTCAGCGAGCGTCAAGCCTGCCGACCGCCCTTCATGAGCTGTTCGGCCTAAGTCCTACCTATGCCCCGGAGGGCCCTATGAACATAAGAAAACCTGCCCGCATGCCGTTGGGCGATACCGAATATATGTTGGAGCAATGGGGCTGGTGGCGGATAGATGGAGTGGGAATTCCGAAATATGTATCCGCCACCTGGGCACTTATGCGAGACGTGACACCCTCTGCCGCCAAATCCTATGCGATCACCGATGAGTTGGCCTGCCTGGTGGATGGGGCCGTTGCCCGGCTGTGCCGCCGCGATGAACAGATGGGCGAGTTCGTTTGGCTGTACTACGGCGCCAAGTGGCCCGCCAAGCGAATCGGCACCAAGTACCGTATGAGCGAGGCAAGCACCAGGCAGTTGATCAAGACAGGTGTGGGCTGGATCGACTGCGCGCTGGAACAAATTAGGAAGGCTGCGTAAAAAAAGAGTTGCGCGCGCGGAATAGCCTTGTTTTTATAGCAACGTGTCCAGTGCAACACACCGCGACACCCCAAGAACCCCGACCTAAACAGTCGGGGTTTTTGCGTTTTTGCCTAATGAAAAAGAAGGCGGCTTCTACCTCTGCTAGAAGCCGCTATTTCACAGAATCAGGCTCAAGCCAACCATGGCCTTTGCTTATGCGAGAGGCCTGGGGCTTTGCATCTAAAAGGCCCTGCACAATGTTGAAAGACTGCCGTTGCGGTAAGTGCAACCGACTGCTTGCCCGAGTGGGCGAGTTCACAGAACTCCAGATCAAATGTTCCCGCTGTGGAGCGTTGAATCATGTGAAGGCCACGAGCCTCGAGCCATCGCCTTTGAGCGACAGCGGTACCGCGTCCGTTACGCGGTTATCTCAATTGACTCAAGGTAATCAAAATGTCCAATAGCAGCTCTGCAATTGCCCAACTCAAAAATATCCCCCTAGTAGGGATCAACCTGGGTTCCGTCGCTAACGCCGGTCAGATTCTTCCCGGTGAAGCCGGTACCCATTACCAATGGCCAACCCGTGACACCATCACCTATTGGGTGAAAAACCTCGGCGTGCGGTTGATCCGTTTCCCCTTCGAACTGCAGCGGGCTATCAACCTGTCGACGATCGACGGCCTTCCAGGCCAGGGTGCGAACCTTAACGAGGAGTTCGTCCGTCGCTGGAAGGAAATGCTTGAATGGATTTCCGCGGACTCCAACGGTGAAGCCAAGATCATTCCTGATCCGCATCACTATATGCGCCTGCATCGCTATGAAACGGATGCAAACGGCAAATTGACCGGGCGAATCCTTCCGGCCAACGAAGCCGGCAACCAGGATGGCTGGAAAGCCACTGAGCAGGTGTTGATCAAAGACGGCAATAGTGCGGCTGGCGGCTCTTGGAGCGCGGTTCACCTCGCCAACTTTCACCAGAAATTGGTGACTGGGTGCGACGACCCTATGGTCCTTGGCTGGGGCTTGGGTAACGAGCCGTATTCCAATACCACAGTGGGTGCAAAGGATTACATCACTCTGCCGAACCTGGAAACGCTGTACATCAACACGATAAACACGGTGCTCCAAGCGCTGCGTAATAGCTCGAAGAAGCCCGTATTTATCTGCGGCCTTGAGTTTGCCAGTGCCCGAAACTGGGCAACCGTGTCGGCAAACCTTCAGGCGAAGATTGTCGACCCGGCTAATGCGATCGTTTGGGAAGCCCATGGCTACGGTGACGTGGATAAGAGCTCCAGTGGTGCCTATAACGGGGACAACAATCTTATTTCGCCGACTGTACTGCGTGATGAGATCGTGGGCCCGTTCCTGACCTATGCCAAGACCAACAAGATGGCGGCCTACATTGGTGAAACCGGCATTCCACCGACCGCTGCGGGCCGCACCGCGCTAAAGAATCTGCTGGATAAAGCGAAGGCCGAAAAAGTACCTGTCACGCTCTGGGTTACTGGCCCTGGGACCGACGGGGAAAAAATGAGCCTTGAGGCGAGTAACCATGCACAAACGGTAGCGCTATTGACGCCGTACTTCGCTGAGCGGATCGGCAACTGGAACTACGCCGCGTTGTAAGTAATACGCCGGGGTAGGGTTCGCCTTACCTCGGCAACTTGGTTGTTTTCAGATTCCTTTTAGCATTCCCCCCAATTCCTTTCTGCAGGAGGCCATCATGGACCCAACTGACCTTGGCCCAGGCACCGCCACCTGGGCAACAGGGACGGTGAGCATCATCCTTGGCGGCTTCCTGTGGCTGCGGCGCTTGCTCTCAAAAGACGCCGCGGACCGAGCCATGGACAATGCCAGCATTGGCACCATCCGGCGTTTGAACGAACTGCTTGACTCCGAGCACGCTGCCCGCGCGGCCGCCGAGGCCCGGGCCGATCAGTTTGCGAAAGAACGAAACGAACTGGCCGCGGTAGTAGGCCGGATGGAGGGCAAGATTGAAGTGCTGACCGGCCAAGTGACCCAACTTACGGAAAAGGTGAGCACTCAAAGCACCAGGATTTCCCGGCTGCGTTCGCAGCTTAGGGGTGCTGCCTGATGCGGCGAGCATGGCTGTAAGAATGTTTTCAAACTTGCCTATAGGTCACTAGAGCCCGCGTTAAGCGGGCTTTTTTATGGATGGAGAAGCAGATGAGTGGGTTCGATCTCGCATTTGAAAGGGTAGTCGCCCATGAGGGCCTGTTTACCCTCTCAGCCGTGAAAGCCATGGGTGCCACCGATGCAATCATGCGCTTGAATGCCGAGCGGCTGCTGTTTATCACCACGTTGCCGACCTGGCCACTCTACGGCCGTGGCTGGGCCAATCGGGTAGCTGAGAACCTTCAATACGGGGCGGCGGACCCATGAACTGGGCAGACGTAGGCCGACTCATCGGCGCCGCAGCGCCCATCTTAAGCACATTGCTCGGCGGGCCCGCGGGCGCCGCCTTTGGTGCGCTTGTGTCCACCGTACTCAACACCCCCAACGACCCCGAGGCTGTTAGCACAACCCTGGCCACCCACCCTGAGGCCATGGTTAAGGTTCAGGAGTTGCAAACGAACGCCAAGGTCCAACTGCAACAACTGGCCGTCACGGCCTAGAACAACCGCCTCCAGGCCGAGGCCGCGCAATACGCCGCCGAAGCCGCCGACCGCGACAGCGCACGCAAGCTGGCGGCCGCACAACCTCGTGATTTTATTCGGCCTGCGGTTACCGCACTGATCCTGTTCGGCACGCTGCTGATCATTACTGCAGTGTTTATGGGCTGGAACACAGAGATCCTCACCGACCCCACGGCAAGCCTGACGGTGGGCACGGTGATTGGGTTGTGGTTCGGCGAGCTGAAGCAGGTGATGGGGTTTTGGTTTGGGATGACCAAGGAAGGGCAGAAGCAAAACGCGGCCATTACCGAATTTGCGGTGGCGCCGGGGACGGTGATTCGGGAGGGGTGATCGCCCCGCCAGGGATAACGATTCAATGCCTTCGTTGCAGAACGTTGACTCAGGTAAGGGCCAAGCGCCCCAAGCCAGCGCCGCCGAGCGTTGTCTAGAGCAGCGAGACTGCCTTCATCCAATCTACGTTGAGGCACTTGCACATGGCTAACTCCAGCACCGGTATCAATTCGCTGACCAACATTCCCCTCCTGGGCATCAATCTGGGTTCTCAGGCGAACGCCCGGCAGATCGCCCCTGGCGAGGCGGGTACCCATTACTTTTGGCCTACCCGCGCAACGGTCACCTGTGGGTGAAGCAACGCGGCGTTCGCCTGATCCGCTTCCCCTTTGAAGTGCAGCGCGCCATTGGCCTGACCAACGAAGGCTTGCCAGGGCAGGGTGCCAGCCTGGACGCCACCTTTGTCGCCAAGTGGAAGGAGCTGCTTGGCTGGATACGCGAAGACTCCAACGGCGAAGCCAAGATCATTCCCGACCCACACCATTACATGTGCTTGATGCGCTATGAAACCGCAAACGGCAAGCTGACCGGCCGCCTGCTGCCTACTAACCAGGTGGGCAACCAAGGCAACCGCTGGAAGGCTACAGAGCCTGTGCTGATCAACGATCGCAACAGCATCAGCGGTGCCGCCTGGCCAACTTCCACCAGAAGCTCGTTCAGCCCTGCGATGCCCCAATGGTCCTTGGCTGGGTTTGGGTAACGAGCCGTATTACCAGACCAACGCCGGTGCCACTGACTACATCACCAAGGACGGCATGAAAACCCTGTACATCAACACCATGAACACGGTGCTGAAGTACGTGCGCAACAGCTCGAAAAAGCCCGCGTTCATCTGCGGTTTGCAATATGCCAGTGCCCGCAACTGGGAGTTGAACTCGGGTGATTTGCAGGCTCAGATCATTGACCCTGCAAATGCAATCATCGGGGAAGTGCACGGCTACGGCGACGTCAATGGCAGCTCCAGCGGAGTGTATGAGGGCGATAACACCCAGATAAAGCCTGACGTGTTCACCCGCGAAAAAGACGGCATCTTTATGCCAATGTTCGAGTACGCCCAAAAACACAACATGGCGATGTATATCGGTGAGGTAGGCATCCCCAGTACCGATGCGGGCCGTACTGCGCTGAAAACCTGCTGGAGAAAATGAAGGAACAAAAGGTGCCCGCTACGCTCTGGATCACCGGTCCAGGGTCCGACACCGAGAAGATGAGCCTGGAACGCGCCGACCATGCAGCCACGGTTGCGCTGGTCACGCCGTACTTCGCCCAGCGCCTCAGCCACTGGAGCTATTCAGCTTTGTAAGGAAAGTGCGCGGCGGTGGTTGGTTTGCCGCCGCGTAGTGCTGCGACGTTATCCAGTTCGTGGTTGGCACAGGCGCGCTTAGTTTCGATCCTAGGTCTATTACCTGAAGAGTTAAGCCCTCGAAGTGCTGCCAATACAACAGTGCGGGCAGACTATGCAATACACCAGCGCTGTCTTCCGCTTCACGCCCTTGGCGTGCTCAGCCAAATGCCAGCCCTGTTCTGGGCTCAGGGCAGCTAGGTTAGCTTGAGCGAAAGTGCGGCCGTTGTCTGTCAGTTGCCGGTAGCCACGCTTGGCGCTATGGGGTAGCTGGTGCGCTTCAACCAATCATATGTTCAGCCTGAACGGTCTTATAGTTGGCCTGAGCAATGGCGGCGCTCTCCTGTTGATGCGCCTCGTTCAGGCCCAATGCCTATGCAGCTGCGTCCTGGCCTTATTTGCCGTTGCGCCATCCCGGTAAGCGGCGAGAAACCCAGGATGAGGTCGATGAACTGGCCATAGGTCAGAACGAGTATGGTTCGTTCTATTCCTGATCATATGTACCGGTGGCGAAAATGTGCGAAGCGCTGGATTGCGCCAGCCCATCGGTGTGGGGTCAGTCGCCCGTAGGGTCTTGTTCAGCCTTTAGCGCTTGGCCGGCTGCGGTCAGGCGATAGCGCTGCTTGCTGCTGTTGGGCTTGTCCGGAGTGGTCATCTCTACCAGGCCAAGCGCCAGCAGCGGGGCCAAGACTTGCTCGCGGAACTTGGTACGGTTGCTGCGCCCTACGAAGGTCATCAGCTCCGGCGCGGCGTGGTCGCCTGTCATCCTGTACAGCAGTTTGACCTGCTCCTGCTGCAAGGAGGGACGACTCTCCGCTTCTTTTTCATCAATTGCCGACTGCGCCCCAACTTGGCCCCGACTTGGTCCCGACTTAGTCCCAGCTTGGTCCCTACTTAGGCCCGAAAGAGGCCCGCTTTCCAAGGGCCGCTGAATCACTACCCTAAACTGGTTGCCCCGACGGTCGTCGTCCAGCGTGATCATCGGCCAGGCATCAATCGCACGCGGGATGCCCGTGCCCAAACCGCGATAGGGCAAGATATGCACAGCGTGGGAGGTGAGCGTCGGGTTACGACGGTTGGACAGGCCAAATCGAATTTTTTCCGTATCAAGCACATCTGGCAGATGCCCTGGACTGAGCAGTTCGATACGGTCAGTGAAGATCATGATCCGGATAGAAGCGCTGACAAAGTAGTCACGGTGGATCAGAGCATTGACCAGCAATTCCTCGAACACTTCCTCCGGCACCTCTAATTGCCCAAGGGTATTAAAACCCTGCTGGCGCTGCACATGGCGCAGATTACGCTTGATGAAGGCTAAGCTACGTCGGTACTGCTCCAGCAGATTGCCGTCAATGTCTTCACTGTCGAGGTAGTGGTGGTCATGCAGGACAGTGCCAGGAAACGCCACGGCTTTGATGTCGAACGCCGGGCACAGGCGCTGCGGCGTCTGACCAAAGAGTAGTAAGCCAGCCAAATTAGGCGTGCTGCCACTGGCGAGACCAAGGTTTTCCATAATGCGAATAGTGTCAAAGCCTGTCTGCTCAGGGCTGTGCCGAAAGCGCCGTTGGAAGTACTCGCCAAGAGCCTTGGTGTCGATATCCGCCGTGCTGCTGCCTGTTACTGGTACCGCATCAGCGCACACTAGCCCGGCCTGCTGGAACAGCCGCTGAAGTTCCTCACGGGCCGTGACGTGACGCTTGTCGGCACCGCTCTTCACCCAGATCCGGCCTAGATTGTCGACATAGGGTCTGTTCAGCCCCTTTTCGACTTCCACCACCATAACCAGTCCGTGCATGGTCTGGAGGTTGCTAGATAAAGGATTGATTGCCGGCCTAACGTTCTGCGAGGCGGCGTTGGAGAGCAGCTGGTTAAGCCGCGCAACATCGGCGCTGCTTAAACCGCTAACGGCGCCGGAGTCGTCTACGCCAATTAATAGATAGCCACCGGCGGTATTGGCGAGCGCTGCCAACTCGGCGGCCAGGGCATCGATATTATTGAAGTCGCGCTTGAACTGGTGGCGGCTGTCCTCGCCACAGGCCAGGATCTGATGAAGCTCGGCAAGGGTCATAAAGCGTCTCTAGGTATTACGGCCGCTGAGTCGTATAGCAGGATAGGCATTGTCCCTGATGGATGCCCACGATGGCCAATATTCCGTTCCAAGTTAGCCTCATCACGTTTCCAAAAGTTGTCGTTCAGGGCTGTTTAGTTTGGTAGCCCGTGAGCCCTTTCATTTTGTGACCGGGAATCAACCATTCGGCAGCATCCAGATTAACCTTCAACCATTCCATGTAACGAGGGCCTTCAGGTTCAAAACAGGCGCATAGACACCCGATCTAACTCTTGGGGCTGCACGCCCCTCCTGCATCCGCAACGCAACCTCCAGCTTCCCGCGCGCCATCTCAATCAAATGCACTGCGGCAAACGCATGGTCCTGCAGATTCCCTTTCTGGTTATTAGCGCTCTCATACGCAGTAGCCCTTGCACAACGCAGCAGCGCGTCAGCCTAGCAAAGCAGCTGCTCGAGGCTCACATTTGGAGTGTGATGATTCATGGTCTTGCTCCCAGAGTTATGGAGCTGCCACAGGCCTTCCTACGGGCTTTGGGTGGCAGCTATACGCGGGGTAGGAATACCGGAACTCTAGGCAACCGGCCACGCGTGAGCGTGCCCGCGCACAGCTGCCATAACGTTTTGCAAAGCGGGTGAGCGCTTGCAGTCGAAACGGTTGGCACGTGCGCGCCTAGTTTTGTTCCGGGTTCCTACGCCCAGGTCGTTGATTTGGCAACGACGGGTGCAAGGTTAACGGGGTGCAAAGGCGGGAGCGGGGTATGGCTTGCGGTATGAGCTGGGTGCGGTCGCGGGTAGGCCCGGCTGCGGGATCCGTGTAGCAGCCTGGCTTGCCAGCGACTAGGTGCACCACGGTATTGAACCCGGTCGCGGCCAAGGCCTGCTGCTACGAGATGTATGGCTCCACTTACGAGGTGAGAGCCAGGACGGTATCTACGGGTTGGACATGACCAGCCAGGGGAAGCCTTGCACAAAACGCAGCCACAAAAAAAGACGCCCTAAGGCGCCTTCTTTCTGGATTTGGTGGAGCCGGGGGGATTTGAACCCCCGTCAAAGGCCTGAACGATGCGGCTTTCAGCCTTTAGGCTGGCATAAGGGTGTCATTGTTCGTCAACTCCGCTGGAGATCGCCCGATATGCTTGTTTCTCATGCGTCGGCTTGGTCGGGAAGGCAAGGCGGACCTGTCGGTTTTTCACCATAGATGTGAGGTATTGCTGCCGGAGGCCGTTGGGATGCCTGTCTATCAATTTTGCGAGGGCTGTGAGTGTCACAAACTGGTCTCTGCAAATCGCCGAGATCACGTTGGTCATGGTTTCCTTCGGGAGCTTCTTCTTAGCTCTGGGCTCGGTTGCAATAGCTTCTAGTGAAGCAAGGAAGTCGGTTGTGAGCTTTTCAAGCGCGTCGACAAGCGGTGCGTCTAAATGGGCGCTTAGGAGGCAACCGTTGCCATCTCGCTCAGCGTCTGAGTGTTCGGAGCTGACCTCCGAATATTCGGAGCTAACCTCCGAATGTTCAGAAGCCAAACCCTGGTTCCAAGGCAGGTCTGCGGCATCAGGTAGAAGCACAGAGGGCTCTGCAAAAACCTGCTCAGGAGTGGGGAGAGGCTCACCAGGGAGATGGTAGACCATGCCTCGAGATCGACCTCCTGAGACCAGCATATCTCCTTTGACAAGTCGTCCTAACGCCATCGTAAGGTCGTGAGGATGGACACCGCAAATGTCTACTAGCCTGGTGTGGGTAACCACCCTCTCTATAGCGGCAGTCGCTAAAATCATTCGCTCGAGAGATCCAAGAGCAGTAAACGCTGCTCCGAATGCAGCTTGTAGTTTCGCTACCACCTCCTTGGGGAGGAGATCGACCATCCGTAGCTCTAGCAACGTCTGATCGGGCTGAACCTTCTCATAGAGAGCAGGCGGGCGCCAATGCAGGCTTTTCCAACCGGAGTAAATTTTTGGAATACCAGATCCCGCACGCTCACCAAGTCCGATGAGTAGGAAAAGCTGATGCAAGATTCGATTTCTGCAGTCGCTTTCTCCCCCTCGAAGTACCTGGTCAAGGGGCAAGCGACTGTTACCCGGGTTTCTAAATCCAAACATGTCAGGTCTTTTCACGACAAGAATCGAAACTCTGCCGGTATAGTCGGCATGGACAAGCGTGTTTACCAAAGCCTCACGTAGCGCTACATGGATTGGAGTGTCTTCCTGTCGTTGACCATCGACAACATTAAATGGCACCTTTAAGTCTGTTACGAGCTTTCGATAAACCCTTCTGTAAAAATCAAAAATATTACCTGTCCACGTTCCGTCAGGGACGATTCTATCGACCCAGCGAAGCTCTGTCTTGGCTTCAGGGCGCTCTTGATAATCAATGAAATAATTGGGCATCACATCTAAAATCGCGTTCCACCGTCCAAACATAAGAAGTCCAGCGATTGTGAGTCCAGACTCCCCCGACTGACGATCCTCGCGAAATGCTCGTAAGCAGCGTAGAAGTTCGAGGTCATTTTCTTCAAGATATGGATGGCCTGGCTTTTCATCTTTAAGCATCTGACGATATATACGCAGACTATCTGGGTCTACATCATTTAACCCGAATCCGCCTAAGATCTTGCTATCGCGCTCATCTTCGATTTGTTCAGCAAGCATACGGCGGACTGACTCATCATCAAGTCGAACGTCACCTTCGTTTAGTCTTCGATAGGTGTTATTGAATGGATTGCCGTTTATGTAAATCGGCTTTTGTTTTCGAGACGCCGCAGGGACTGTAATCTTTATTACGGCTTTCCCATCAAAAAGTATCTTATCTACGTGGCTGTCGTCCAGTAAATTGACGTTGACTTTTCCACGGTCATTTAAAGTGCTGAATAAATCTTTTCTTACCTTTTCAATATCTTTTATGCCTTCAACCTGGAAGCTGCCATTTTTCTCACTGACTCCAAGGAGAACTGTGCCGCCACGCGTATTTGCGAATGCCGAGTATGTCGGCCAGAAATCTTTTGGGAGTTCACCTTTACCATCTTTGCCTTGAGCTAGCTTACACTCAAGTATAAGGCTCTCTGTCAGCTCCATAAGGTCTTCGTGGGCAGCAACCGTAGCCATATGACGTGTCTCAAGCAGTGTCGATTTCTGAGCATATCAAATGGCTGATGTACTTGGGACTTCAACGAGTCATCTGTTTTCAAACGCTTGTGGTAGAGGAGCCCACGCTTCCTCTGCCTTTGTACCTGCAATTGAGTCCGCACTCGGCATCCAGCGACCGTACACTCTCGCAATCATCGTCCAATCACTGTGTCCGAGCTGCTGAGCTACCCACATCGGATGTTCTCCCGCTGAGAGCATCATTGAGGCGTAGGTATGCCTTGTCTGATACGGCCGCCGATACCGCACGCCACCTTTTTTCACGGCGTGTGCCCACATCGTCTTTCTAATCGGCTGATCTCCAGTCCAGCGCTCAAGCGTGCGTGGATTCTGGAATACTTCAACTCCCGCCAAGAATGTGTATTCTTTCTGCGCCTTGAGCGCTTCCAGCGCCGGCCTCAATAATTTAACCGAACGCTTGCCCGAGGTCGTTTTAGTCACCTCAGCCTGGCGCTTGGCGGCCTGGGTCATCGCTCGAGTTACCCGTACTTCTCCGCGTAGCCAGTCCACGTCACCCCAGTCCAGGGCTACCAGTTCACTGGTCCGCATGCCTGTCCATAGCGCGAACTGGATGAAATTGCGGGCCTGGCCAGCTGCTGCAGCGAGGATCGCCCTCTGCTCTTCCGGAGTAAAAGGGTCTACATCATCCTCCTTTGCCGGCGCCTCTTTCCGGGAGTAGGTCCAGCCCGCCAGCGGGTTCGTCTCGATCAGCTCTTCGTCAACTGCATCGCTCAGTGCCGAACGTAGGCAGCTCTGGACGTTGCTCAGGGTCTTGTTGCTCACCTGCAGCGTGTCCAGCCAGTCTCTAATTGTTTTGCGCTTGAGGTCCACAGTCATGTGATCGCCCAGGGCGGGGATCAGGCGCTGCTGCACTACCTTGCGGTATCCTTCGAACGTGCTGCTGGCGACGTGCTTCTGCTTCCCTTCAAGCCACCTGGTGAGAAACCCGTTCACCGTCTCTCGCGAGGCCTCTGGCGCAAACTTCGCCGCCCGGGCCGACCGTGGAAAGGTCACCGCATAATCGAAGGCGCCAATTGATATGGCGTGCTCGATCGCCGCCTTGTGCTGCTCGGCCTTCTTCAGATTAGTGGCGGTGGGCTTGAGCGCGATACGCTCCCGGCACCGGACGCCCCGATACATGAACGTGATTTCGATACTCGTATCGGAGACAGCCCGAACTCCCCGCCCATCTCTACCCATCTCTCATACCCTTCTACGTCGATTAGGGTCCGGCCATCCGGCGCCCTGTTCCATATCTCACCGAGCCGCCAGATGCCATCACGGATCTTCGAGCGGATCGCGTCCTCTGTGTAGCCAGACTCCGTGGCGAATTTCCTGACAGTCATGTAGCGCATCGATACCACTCCTGCCTACGCTTCCAACGAAACCAATTCCAGAGCGCGCTGGCACTGAAAGTGGTCGGCCAGTACGCGCCGACCATCAATGCCACAGGCAGCGGACAGATCCAGCACCTGGGCAAAGGTGGTCTCCCGGTGCTGTAACGCTTCCCACAGCGTGAGAAGGCGTTGGGTCAGGGTCATGCTGCACCGCCCTGGGCGGCACGGTAGCCTGCCAGGAAGATCAGATAATCCGCGTGGGTGCGATCATCGACGAAGCCGGTACGGTCCTTCTTGAGCTCTTCTGGGCTGCAACCGCAGGGGTTAATCCCTGCGTAGATGTCACGCGGATCTGTTTCGACTGCGGGCACGTTCGCACGATTGGCACCGGGATCAGAAACCCGTCGCTGGTGGATTTCCTCACGATCAACCACCACGCCTTGGGGCGCATCCACGCCCAGGCGGACCTGCTTGCCGCTGGTCCCAATGATGGTCACGCGGATGCGGCCATCGATGACGATGGTTTCCTGTATGTTGCGGCTGAGTATGAGCATGGCTTTCTCCAGGCAAGCCGAGGGCCTGCCGCGATTCATGGCTTTCGCAAAAATCCAGATAGGGGTCACGACGCTGGGCACCGAGCGATGCCCACCGCACTGACACCTTTGACGCGTCAGGCGATGAAGATGCCTTGCTTGATACCCGTTTTGTCTTGAGGTTCAGGGGTAGGGTGGGGGCTGAATGCGGAACTGATTATCCCGAGGCGCAAAGATTCGAGAACCAAAGCCCGTATGCTGCCAGCGCCCAGCTTGAAGCGCGCATTCTCCAGTCTCTTCTTTAGCGTGTCAGGGCTGAGCTGCATCTTCTTCGCTGCCTCTTTTATTGTTAAGTCGTTGGCGCAATGAAGTACCCCTTCCAGTTCACGCGGCGCGAGAACTGAGCCTGAAACGCCTTTCCATGAGCCAATCACCATTTCCATTTCTATCTCCAAAGCAATATCTAGGTATGACATAAAATTAGCTGCGGTTATAATTTTAGTCAAGTACCGCAAGTGATATTATTTTCTGAGGGCACAAAAAACCCGCAGCTAAGCGGGTCTAGGGGCAAAGCTCAGAGCCTTCAGAGGCGAACCATCGCCCGCACCACCACGCCCACGATACGGCAATTTCCGTTAATCGGAATCATGGGATACGCGGGGTTCAAGGGTTTCAAGAATTTTTGTCCTGAATCCTCAATCAGTTTTTTGAACGTCGCCTCGTTGCTTTCAGTGAGCTTGGCTACAACAAGCTTGCCAGAATGAGCGTCAGCTTCAGTGTCCACCAGAATCAGCATGCCTTCGGGAATGCTGAGCCCGGTGGAGGAAGTCATCGAGTCCCCTTTCACCTCAAGCCAAAAGGCCGGGCCATGAGCGCGGTAGTCAGATATCTCGTAACGATCCCCATAACCAGGGGGAAACGGTTCAACGGCTTCTGCCCAGCTACCGGCGGCTACCCAGCTAATGACCGGGTACCGAAACGAAGGTGACGGCTGAGCGGAAAAGCTGACGTTAGAAAACTCATTACCTTCAGCTCCCAAGGCGTCAGCAGCTTTGATGGTTTCATGCATCTGCTGCGCCAGGCGTGGGCTGAAGTCTTTGACAGGAACCTTAAGAGCCTGGGCGAAGCGCAACGCTATAGCCAGGTTCAGGGCGTTCACGCCATTTAGGTACATCGATACTGCCGATTGAGAGACGCCCAATAGGTCAGCCAGGCCTTGCTGACTCAGCCCATGCGTATTTTTGCTGGATAGGTAGACGACCTTCAGAGCTCTGCACTCTTCCAGTTCTTCATCGGTCAAGGGGCGTTTTTTCATGGTTTAGATATTATGACCGGAAATTATATTTTGCAAAAACCGCAAGTGTTTACAATTCAAGCACCGCAGGTTATGTTTTATGGCATAAGCCATTATCAGGTGAGCACATGACCCCCGTTCCTCTTTCTGATTTTGTTCGAGCTCAGGGCCAAGAACCAGTCGCGAAGCTATTCGGAATCAGCCAGGCCGCTATCAGTAAGGCCATCAATTCCGGGCGAATCATCTTTGTCGTTTCTGATTCGGGCAGCTTTGCTGCCCTTGAGATGAAGGCATTTCCTACGCCCGCTGGGAGGGTCAACCGTAAAGAGATCATGGCCAAAATGATGGCTATCGGACAGTACCTCAATGGGGCTGTTCAGCCATCCAGTACTACTGAAGCCGTGTAATGCAGTGGCTTTTTTCGATTTTGCGACCTGGCTGACCACCAGAAAGCAAAAACCCGGCTTGCAGGCCGGGCTTCTAGTCGCCTCTAGCAGGAGGCATTTTTGAATCTTCGTCTGTGGAGGACGATTTCATGCACCCGAAAAATAGCACCACCCCAGGTGTAACGCAACACCGCCTTACCGCGGAAGCCGGGTTTTACGATACGCCTATTGATAACCGAGGCGGCTCAGTCTTTCACGTTGCTGGCGGCACGAATGTCGAGGATGCGCTGGAAACGGCAAAGGTCCTGTCCTCTGGCCTGGGGCAGATCTGCAATCACCTCTGTGACAGCTTGAATACTGGCGAGATGACCTATTGCGATGGCGCAAGGACGCTGGCGTTCATCGCTGAAGCAGTCAGCGCTCTCGTTTCGAGTGTCCAGCGCAGTACTGCAGCCCAAGTGAATGGGGAGAAGCCATAGTGAACGGCAAAGTTCTCACCTTAGAGCACGAATTCTGCGTCAGCGGAACTTGCGCAGTGCTCGCCGCCGCGGGTCGCGTGCCGGTGGTCGATGCCCTTGATACGGCCACCGATCAACTTGAGGCAGTGGTCGCTGGCTTACGCGACTTGATGAACACGCCAGGCTGCTCCAACCAGGCAACGCTCATCTTCTTCGCTGCGCAAAGCGCGTTGGCGCTTGTCTACGGCGCCCACGCTGGAATTGATGCGGTCGGCGGAGGTGCAGCATGAGCGAGCAGCGACGCATCGTGGATGACGCTATCTTCCAAATCGCCTGCGCTATGGAGTACATCGCTTGGTTACGCTCTGTTCTGTGCGTCCTGCGTGACCGGCTAGATGAACAGCAGGCCAATAAGCACTATGGCCTTGTCGCAGATCTAGCGATCACCAATGCGGACGACTGGCACAACCAGCTCGATGTAGAGCGGGAGTCACTGGGAAACCTCGCAGACGAGGCCTTCCGCCAGAACCCGGTGGCGCCACAAAGCGTTGACCTTCCAAATTGTGGCGCGAATGGACCGGGCCGAACTCTTGCGGAGCGCATTGCCTGGGCTCGGGATCGCGCCTCGCTGAGCCAATTCGAGCTTGCTCAAGCGGTGGGCGTGAAACAGGCCACTATCAGTCATCTCGAAGCTGCTAAGACACACCGGACAGCTTATCTGCCTGAGATCGCGCGCGCATGCGGGGTCAATATCGGCTGGCTAGCTTTCGGGACGGAGGGCGCGCAATGAATCTAATTCCCTTCAGCTTCAACGGCGTAGAGATCCGCGTCATTACCGATGACCTGGGCGAGCCCTGGTTCATCGCAAAGGATGTTGCCGAGCTCTTGGACTACGCGGACACCGATAAGGCGATCCGCACGCATTGCAAAGCTTCGCAGACCTACCCCGCCGAACTGGCGGGTCAGGTACGGCATGTGAAGGTGATCCCTGAGCGAGATCTGTATCGGCTTGTAATGCGATCTGCGATGCCAGCAGCAGAGGCCTTTGAGGAGTGGGTTGTCGGCGAGGTGCTCCCATCTATTCGAAAGACTGGTGGCTACCAGCGCCCGCTTACACCAGCAGAACAAGCCCTTGCTCAAGCTCAGTTGATGGTGAACATAGAGCGTCGTCAACAGGCCAGCGAACAGGCCCTAGCCTGCGTAGAGACCCGGGTGGCCCAAGTTGAGCACACACGCTACTTCGAAAGCACACCTGCTGGCTTTGAACCCATCACGGGTATCCGGTCACGAATCGGCCTGCGCCACGGCATACCACCCTGGGTCATCAATGAGGTGATGCGCGAATTACCGTATTGCCCGCGGCCCTATGGTTTTGTGAAGAACAAGCACGCCGATGAAGGTGGAAAACCTTACCCGGTCTACGCAATCGCTGACGTGACGCGCCTTTTTGACCGTTTCGTAGCCGAGTGCACCCACGAAACCGAGCAGTTCGCTACCCATCCCGACATCCAGCAAGGCCGGTTCAAGCTGTGCCGGAGGAAAACCCTGTGAGCAAAGTCATCGATTTCCCTATGAAGCCAGTCATCGAAACCATCGACGAGGCTTATTTCGAGGGCTTCCCAGATGCGGCCTTACTACTGCACTGCTTCGAGTCAGTCAGCAACGCCGCTAACTTCATCGAAGAAGGCGGCAAGATCGAATTCAAGGATGACACCTATCTGGAATTGATTGAGGCGTTTTGGGCTCTTCAGGTGCTGTTCCGGCGCAAGACGGGCGGCTCCGCTGCTGAGGCGTCGGCACAACACTGGCAACTCATGCGAAAGCATCTCCTTGAAGGGGGGGCGCCGCCCGCCCTGCAAATTCCTGTGGCCATCGTTCCCTATTCACCGCAGCCACCAGAGGCGTTCGAGGGGCTCACGCCGCTTGAGCTCGCCAGCGCAGCTTTCAACTACGCGGACAGGGTGAGAGCGGGGATCATGAGTCATTCCCCGCACGCCCTGCAGATGAGCGAAGCGCGCGTTGCCGCAATAGATGCGACCACTGTGCTCAAGAAGCTTGTGTTGAGTATGGGCCTGGTCGCACACGTCCAGCGTCAGCCTGGGGAGACGCTGCAATGAGTATGGAGTTGATGGTCAAGGCCATGAAAACCAAAGTTGGCAATCCCCTTCGTAAGCTGGTTTTGATCAAGCTGGCTGACAATGCAAGCGATCAGGGCGAATGTTGGCCGTCGTATCAGCATATCGCTGACCAGTGCGAGATCAGTCGTTCGACGGTAAAAGCCCATGTTCGGGAGCTCGAAAAGGCTGGTTTTCTCCGCCGTGAATTCCGTCGCAAAGGCGAGCTAAACCAGTCGAACGTTTTCCACCTATCGCTGGAGAGTGGGGCGGGAGATGCCCCAGGGGGTGGGGCGTTAGAAAACCCACCTGGGGCGGCAGAAAACCCAGGGGGTGGGGCGGCAGCTGCCCCCAGAACCAGTCACTCTTCTGAACCAGTCAATGAACCTAAACCTATGTCTGCAATGGAAGCAGATACAGGCTTCGCCACCTTCTGGAAGCTCTATCCACGTAAGGAGAACAAGGCCAAGGCACTAGCAGCCTGGAATAAGCTAAGCGTTACACCTGAGTTGCTGGAAGTCATCGTCAAGGCCCTCGTCAGGCAATGCCGAAGCGTCAACTGGCTGAAGAGCAATGGTCAGTTCGTACCGCTTCCGACCACCTGGCTGAACGGCAAGCGCTGGGAGGATGAACCACCTGACCTGCTGGCGCCGGCTTCACGCCACACGAACTTGGACCGGATCGACCACGAAGCCGGCCTTGAGCTCGACGCCAATGGTAACTACCGGATTGCGGGGACTATCCAATGACTATTCGACCACGCTACACAATCGAAGCCCGGGCGGGTGATTGCAGTCAGCACGGCCAGTACGGTGACGCCCTGGTAGAGCAATTCGGTGGACAGCCAGCATGGTACGGCTGCCCGCGGTGCCACTTCGACCGCCGGCACTCTGCCGACATCTCGATCCGTGCCGGCGGCGCCTTGGATCACGGCCAGCGCCTGCTGAACGAGCGCTTGCTCGACTCCAAGATCCCGCTGCGTTTCCAGACTTCCACTTTGGAGAACTGGCGTGCGGGCGATGATCAGGCTAACGCCAAGGTATGGAGCCTCGCCACAGGCTACGCGCAAGCATTTGCCGAGAACTTTGAGGTAGGCCGTGCGGTAATGCTTCTAGGGCAGGTCGGCACCGGCAAAACTCACCTGGCCTGCGGAATCCTTCAAGACGTGATTCGCAACTTCGGGGCCCAGGGGTTGGCTGGCCTCTACGCAACGGCTGGCGGGATTATCCGCAGTGTGAAAGAGACATTCGGCGGCCACGGCAAGACAGAATCCCAGGTGTATGCCGACCTGATGAAACCGCATCTACTGATAATCGATGAAGTAGGGGTCCAGCACGGGACGGACTTCGAGCGGCAGGTACTGTTCGAGGTGATCAATGGCCGGTATGAGCGCGTACTGCCTACCATCATCGTGAGCAACCTTGGTGTGGCCGACCTTCGCCAGTGCATGGGTGATCGGGCCGTCGATCGCCTGCGCGAGCGTGGGGGCCTGGTGGCGCTGTTCCGGGGCGATTCCCAGCGAGGTGCTGTATGAGCCGTGAGCTGTACAGCTTGGAGGCTGAATACGCGGTGCTGGGCATTGTCATGCAGTTCCCCGACCTGGTGGACCAGGTGCTGGCCAAGGTGCAGACCCGGGACTTCCATGACTTGGGCAACGCAGCGCTGTACGAAGCCATCAGGACCACGCACGCCGCCGGTATGCCCGTCGATGTCGTTACCGTGGGTATCGAGCATCCGCAACTACCGAATGGGGATAGCCTGCTGGCCTACGCCGGCGAAATCGCTAAGAACACCCCCAGCGCGGCCAATATCAACGGCTTCGTGCGGGTGCTGCTGGAGCGCTCGGCGCTACGCAAAGTGGTTGAGGTAGCGGAGATCATTCGCGATAGCGCAAGCGAAGACCGGCCGGTGGCAGAGATCATCGCCTTGGCCCAGCAGGCTACGGCCGACCTGCGCAACCTGGAAGGCGACACCCCGGATTACGAGCCGCTGAGCCACTACGTGCTGGCTGCCGTGAACACCATCGACGACAAGCGCGCCGGCCGGGCGCCGACTTGGCAGACCACGGGTCTGGAGCATTTAGACCAACTGATGCGGGGTCTGCGCCCGAAGAAGGTCACGGTCATCGCCGGCCTGCCCGGTAGCGGGAAAACGACGCTGGGCCTGCAGATTGCGCAGCACAACGCTGTTCAAGCGCGCAAACCATGGTTGGTGTTCAGCCTGGAGATGCCTGGCGAGGAACTCGGCGTGCGGACCATCGCATCACTGGGCGGTGTGCATCTGCGCCGATTAGACGAGCCCAGCAAGCTTAGCGAAGACGATTGGGCGCGGATGTCCGGCGTGGCTGCCAGGGTAAGTGACGCGCCGATGTTCATCAGCGAAGACCCAGGGCTCACCCCCTCGCGCATTCGGTCCATCGCCCGCAAGTGTCAGCGCGAGCATGGCCTGGCTGGGGTGATGGTGGATTACCTCGGGTTGATCAAAGCCGACTCGCGCGGGCGGAGCCGTTCCGAAGAGGTTGGCCAGATCAGTAAGGCCCTGCTCAGGCTGGCCAAGGAGCTGGACATTCCAGTGATCGAACTGGCGCAGCTCAACCGCGACTCGACAAAGCGGGTAGGCAAAAAGCCTCAGTCCAGCGATCTACGCGACTCGGGCGAGATCGAGGCCGACGCCAGCTGCATTTTGATGGTTCACCGCGACCTCGACACTGAAGAAGGGCAAAACGGCGTGACCCAGATCCTGATGACCAAATGTCGCCACGCCAAGGTCGGCGACTGCCTGCTCCAGCAGGAGGGGCAGTACGGCCGGTTTGTGGACTTTAAGGGGGCTATACCCAGCCACGAAGAGGTGGAGATGGGCCGCGGGCAGTTTTCAAATAGGTATTCGGGGAGGAGCAGGGTATGAGCAACGTCAGTGCGGCACTGCCGCGAAAAAGCTTGACCACGGTAGAGCGAAAATTCCTAAAAGTCGGCAACCGGATGTTGCTCGAAGAGACAAACGGCCGGATCGCCTCAGCCGCCCTGATGGACATTGTGGCCGACTGGCACGGCACACCTGGCTCGGTCGGTTTCGAGGCCTATGCCAAGGGCTGGATTGCCGATGGCAACGCCAAGAACAAACACGCCGACAGGTTACTGCGCGAGTTATTTGGATTGACTCCCGCTCCCACGCCTCGGAGGGCTGCATGAAGAAACGAACCTACCTTGGTAAACCCCTGGGCGATACCGAATACCTGCTCGAGCAGTGGGGCTGGTGGCGGATGGACGGGATGGGGGTCCCGCAATGTGTGTCGCCGCTGTATGCCCTCATCCGAGATAACACGCCAAGTATCGGTGGAATCAAGTCATACGTGATCCTAGATGACGTGGCTTTGGCCATCGACCGTGCTGTGGCTAGGCTAACGGCTAGGGATGGCCAAATGGGGCTTTTCATCTGGCTTTACTTTGGCGCGAAGTGGCCAGCGAACCGTATTTCCCGGGAAGCTGAGATGTCCGAGCGCAAGGCTTGGGAGCTGATCAAGGCTGGAGTAGCCTGGATCGACTCAGCCATTGAGAGCTTCAGAGAGGCGGCGTGAAAAAAGTCTTTCCGTACAGATAAAGACCTGTTTTCATAGCAGTGTGTCCAGTAAGCAAACGCATCGCGGCACCAAAATACCCTGGCCGACACGCCGGGGTTTTTTATGTCTAAAGTTTTCTTTTTGCCTGGCGATAACGATGGCAAGTCTCTGAATTTGCAGAATGTTTGGTGAGGATTTTTTGAATTGCAACCTGCCTCCATTCACCATCTGGAAATTTATAATCTGAGAAAAACATCCGCTTTATCTCGTTCGCCATGGAGTGCGACATGAAAGAAGTAACAACAGCTGCGACGCAAAAGCGGCGAGTGGGTTTGGTGCTCGGCCTGGGAATCTTCTTTTTCCCCGTTGTGTTTGGATGGTTCGTGTTTAGGAAAGGGCATTCCACCTTATCGCGAATAGTCGTCCTCCCGTGGCTGCTTTTTGGCGTACTAATTTTCTTCACCATGGGTACTGCCATTAAAATGGCTTTGGACAGCACCAACGCTTCCAAGGCGAGCACTGCCCAGTCTAGTGCCGTTCAAGTACCGGCTGACTCGCCGAAAGCCTATACGTCATCTCAAGCCTCTCATGACTATGAAGCGAATCAGCGAATCAGCGAAGCCGCTAGACAGTGACCGGGTGACCGCGTTAATTTTCAGCCTGCGGTTAGGTGCGTGAGAAGGTAGTCGCTCTGAACATAAAAACCCCGGCATTGAGTCGGGGTTTTGCTTTTTATGGATTCTGGATCCATCCTGCGCTACCCTTCAGCGGCTTTGTATTCAGCGAGCTAAAGGACTACGCATGCACAGTTTTCTCAGCAAAACTTTTGGCGGGCTCTCGCGAGCCTACTACCTCCGACAGCTGTTTTTTGGGAGCTTGATTCTGGCGCTATTCGTCTCGATCGCCTTGAAGTCTCAAAATACCCAATATGGCATGATCGCAGTGGCAGTTGGCCTAACCCTTCTGTACCCATATTCACGGTTCGTGTACGAGCGGGTTATTGGATTCGTGGTAGGTGAGAACGTATTTTTTGGCAATGCCTTGTTCATGTTGACGGTAAAGGTCTTCACCATGATGCTTTGTTGGGGCTTTGCATACGTGATTGCCCCCGTCGGGCTTATTTACCTGTACGTCTATCATTCTCGGCAGGTTGCCAGATGATTAAGCCCCGGCCTTTGAGCCGGGGTTTTTCGTAATGGGGGCAGGTACCTAACGTTTGCCTATCAAGGGCATGACTGAACTTCACCAGCTCCGTTGAAGTAGCAATACTTTCCTCGTTCACCGCTGTATCGGTAAGTCGGTTCGCCCGATTGTTTTTTGTCGTCTTCAATTTTCTGCTTTAGCCGATCACAAGACGGCGTGCCGTTATTCGCGCGAAAAAGCGAGGTTTGCTCCTTCGCGCATTTCTTCTGCAGCTCGTCGACCTGACGTTGGTCTGCTAGTGCGAACATTGGAATCACGAGCGCCACAGCTACCGCGAAATTCCTCATCGATATCACTCCTATGGTTACCGCATACCGACCTCGGTGTCCTGAATTCTAGTCCGCCTACTGTAAAGTGAAGGCGACTAGCCACAATGTTTGGCAAGTTGGAGCGACCTACGCGATCTCTTCATGGGCTCATTATCAGGCGGTCCGCATGGCCCGCTACCCAGCAAAGAGTTGAGTCGGTTATCCATCCTGCAAACACAATCCGGGGCAATTTCGCGCCCGGGCATCAATACCGTTAAGGAAAAGAAAATGGCTGATAAATTTATCCAAGTCACCGCAAGCAATGGTCAGACTGCTTTGGTCAACGCAGGGAGCATTACCAAGGTCATTGACCAGGGTTCCTACCGTGCAATCTACCAAGGTTCAGACACCAATAATTACCAAGTGACCACCACCTTGGCAGCGCTCAAAACCGTGCTGAACGCTAGCTAAAGCTCAACCAGCTCTTCAAAGTTGGTATTAGCGGGTCTAGTGTGTCTTCGTCCCGCCCATGCGCTGGGTTCATGCCACTTCGGCGTGAATGACCAAGCGTTTGCCGAGCGCCCCGAGCGCCCTTTCCAATGCATCCATCTTGGTTGGATGTAGGAAGTCGACCAACCGGTCGCTGGTGTTTTGAGCAACGCCCAGCAATCGGCGTAGGTCGGCTTTGCGCATACCTTTTTCGACCATAGCGTTCCACAGCTCGATCTTGGCCACCGTAGCTACTGGCAGGTGCACAACGTGCTCGCCTGGCTCCGGTGGCGTCGCGTGTGGGATTGCTCGACGCTGATCAACGTAGATCGACAGAGTGGTCTCGATGGCGTCTACAGCTTCTTGAAGCGCATGCGCCTCGTCGTCGCCATAGCTGTTGAATTCGGGCAGGTCGCGGCAGAACACCGCAAGGCCTGGTGAGTCGTCGGTTTCGAACCGAATTGCAAAGCTGTACATGGATAAACCCCTACGTGCAGAAGGTGAGGGTGAAGCGCGATTCAAGCGGTGAAGGGGCTTTCAGAGCCCCAGTTGTTTAATGATCGCCTTGCGGGTTCCTTCTGGCATTTCCTTACTGCCGTGATCCGCGAAGGTTGTCCTGTTGCCGTTTGGGGCGGTGACTTTGAAGTGGCTTCCTTTGCCTACTTCGAAGGTCACCCCTTGGGCCTTCAACCACCGTCTGAATTCGCTGAACTTCATCACCTCGCCTCGTTGTTTGGATGAGGCAATTATACTACTAAAATGTGGTATGAACAACTAAAAAGTAGTATTTATCTGGAGCAAGCGATGGACCCAACCGACCTCGGCGCAGGCACTGCTACCTGGCTGGGCGGCACAGGGACCATATTGCTTGGCGGCTTCCTATGGCTACGGCGCTTCCTGTCCAAGGACGCAACCGAGCGCGCCATGGACAATGCCGACATTGGCACTGTCCGCCGCCTGAATGAACTGCTCGACTCAGAGCGCACTGCTCGTTTGGCATCCGATGCCCGAGCTGACCAGTTTGCAAGAGAACGAAACGAACTCGCCGCCGCAGTTGGCCGGATGGAAGGCAAGATTGAGTCCCTCTCCAGCCAGGTAGCCCAACTTACTGAACAGGTGACCACTCAAAGCGCCGAGATTTCTCGGTTGCGGTCGCAACTTGGGGGTGCCGCCTGATGCATAGAGTCGCAATGGAATTTATCGCTCGCCTATGGTGGCGGCGCGCAGAGGTGTGGCTGATCGCTGCACTGCTGGTAGGCGGCGGGGGAATCTTCGGTTTCCAGGCTGCCCAGTGGTCGCTGGCCAGCGCCTACGTCAAGTCGGTAGATTCGGTACGCTCTGCCTACGACGAAGCGCTAAAGCAACGTGACCTGCGCCTAAGCAGCCTGGCGGACAAAACAACCAAGGCCGCCGAGAAGGTCGAGGCCGCGGCTAACAGCGCTAACAAGGCAGCGGACACTGCGAACAAGGCAGCCGACAAAGCCGTTGAGGCGGTGGACCGGGTTAGTCAGTAGCCCAGGGGTGACGCATGAACAAGAAGCAAATCGCCATGGCCACGCAGCTATTCCATGAGCGTGATCGTATTCAGTCCTTGATTGATATTATCGCGTCTGGAAAGGGCATTGGGGTCACCATCACCTCTACCTATCAACCGGACGAGGTTGTACAGGTTGTGCTTCCGGCCTTGCGTACGCACTTCCAGTCGCAGCTCAATCGCATCAATGCCGACCTGAAGCAACTGGGCTGGTCAGGCGCTTAACCGCGCCACAAAACGAGATAAGCCCATTTCGTGGCGCGCACGGAGACAGCATGAAACGCAGCGACCATTCAAACCTTCAGCATCTACTCAGCTCGCGGCCTCTGCTGATCAAGCGCCATGGCATGCACATTTGTCTTCACGATGCGTTCAGTGGAGAGGTACTGGCAGGCCAGTCGCGTGTAGAGCTAATCCAAGAGCCTGGGCAATTGCCCCGCATACATGTGGAGTTCACCTGCGACGGCAAGCACGTCCGGCTGGCAGGCGAGTAATGGGCTGCCTCGGATGTGCAGCTCGCCGAGCGCGAATGCTCAAGTGGGCCAAGGTAGCAGCAGAGCGATTACAGACAATGGTGAGGCGCAATGGCCAAGCTCAAGATGCTCAAACCCAGGATAAAGGTGCTCGATCCGTGCACGGTCAAGAAGACCAAGGCAGCTGAGTGGGGATCTGGTCGTGGCGGGCGTCCATGGCGGCGTATCCGTGACCGTATCCTGCTGCGTGACCAGTACACCTGCCAGGTCTGCCGCCGTGTAACGCATGAGCTTGAGGTGGATCACGTTATCAACGTGGCCCAAGGCGGTTCGGATGATGATGCAAACCTACAGAGCCTGTGTGTGCCTTGCCACAAGGCGAAGACCGCGCAGGAGTCGCTAGCCGGGCGATCCTAAGCCGCGCCTCCCATGGGCCTTCTGAGGCTCCTAGAGGGGCACCAAAACGCACCAAAAAGGTACGAAAAGGGGGTAGGTGGGTCAAAAGCTCGGGGGGCCGCCCCCTCGGACACCGCACCGACCGCACGCGCAGATTTTTTTCCTTTCACAGGTTTTTGTTAATGGCTTTAACACCCAAAAAACGCGCTTTCGTAAAGGCGGTGAGGGAAGGTGCGTCCAATAAAGACGCGGCCATTGCCGCCGGATGCCCCGAAAAGACTGCCTCTGCGGCCGGTTCACGGCTTGCCAAGGACAAGGATGTGATCGCCGAGCTTCACAAATTGAACGCCCTGCATCCTGTTAAAACTGATGTTAAAACTGTTAAAGGCGTTAAAGCTTCCAAGGCCGAGGCGGCACCTGAGCAAGCGGAACCTGAACCGGAAACGGAGGGCGACGCTGAGCTATTCGACTTGCACCTGGCGCTTTCCCACCGCGACCCTAAAGACTTCCTCTTGGCCGTCATGAATGATTTCGGACAGGAAGCGAAACTGCGGGTCGATGCGGCGAAGGCGCTAATGCCGTTTGTTCATCAGCGCAAAGGCGAGGGCGGAAAGAAGGAGCAAGCCAAGGAGAAGGCGGCACAGGCCGGGCAAGGCAAGTTCGGTCCGCGCCAGCCACCCAGCTTGAAGGCCGTGCCAGGCGGTAAGCCTTGAAATGGACAACGGCTTGTCCCGACTGGGAGGAGCGAATTGTCGCCCGTGAGAGCCTGATTCCGTTCGAGCCCTTGTTTCCTGATCAGGCCGCCGAAGCGCTGGAAGTGTTCGGTGCGCTTCGCATGATGGACGCCACCGGTAGCCCGCTGATGAGTGAAACGGTGCGGGCCTGGGTAAATGAATTCGTGGCCGCCATTTTCGGTGCCTACGATCCTGAAACTGGGCGCCGCATGATCAGCGAATTCATGCTGCTGATCAGCAAGAAGAACGGCAAGTCGACAATCGCTGCGGGGATCATGCTCACAGCGCTGATCTTGAACTGGCGAACCTCGGGCGAATTCATCATCTTGGCGCCGACCAAGGAGATCGCTGACAACTCCTACATCCCGATCCGGGACATGGTAAGGGCAGACGACGAGCTCTCGACGCTGCTCAAGGTCCAAGACCACCTGCGTACTGTTACCCACCACAACACCGGGGCAACCCTGAAGGTAGTCGCAGCTGATAGCGAAACCGTTTCAGGCAAGAAGGCCATCGGGGTGTTTATCGATGAGCTCTGGGTGTTCGGCAAGCGTGCCAACGCCGAAGCGATGCTGCGTGAGGCCACTGGCGGCCTGGCATCCCGGCCTGAAGGCTTCATTATCTGGGCAACTACTCAGTCGGATGCGCCGCCAGCTGGTGTGTTCCGGCAGAAGCTGCTGTACGCCCGTCAGGTACGTGACGGCACAATTGTTGACCCGTCGTTCCTTCCGGTGCTGTACGAGTTCCCTAAGCACATGCTGGACGCTGGAGCGCATCGTGAGGCTTCGAACGCCTACGTCACCAACCCGAACCTGGGCTTGTCGGTCGATGAGGCATTCATCGAACGGGGTTACGCCCAGGCGCAACTCGACGGCGAAGAGTCATTCCGTGGCTTCCTGGCCAAGCACCTTAACGTAGAGATCGGCCTAGCGCTGATGTCCGATCGCTGGGCTGGGGCCGAGTTCTGGGAGCGGCAAGGCGTGGGCTACTGCACGGCGCTGGATGACCTGCTCGACCGCAGCGAAGTGATCGATCTGGGCATAGATGGGGGCGGCCTGGATGACCTGCTAGGCCTGGCTGCGGTTGGCCGGGAAACCGGTACAAGACGCTGGCTGGTTTGGACCCACGCCTGGGCTCACCCCTCAGTCCTCGAGCGTCGTAAGGCTGAAGCACCGCGCTTTCGCGATTTTGCAAAGGATGGACACTTGACCTTGGTCGAGCGCATCGGCCAGGACATCGAGGATGTTGCTCGGCTGGCATCTCTGGTTGAAGAACAGGGTTTGCTCGACCAGATCGGCGTGGACCCGGCCGGTATAGGCGCTATTCGGGATGCGCTGGAAGAAGCCGGCATACCCGAGGAAAAAATCGTGGGTATCTCCCAAGGCTGGAGGCTGGGGGGAGCTATCAAAACCGCCGAACGCCGGCTGGCCGAAGGCGAAATGGTGCATGGTGGCCAACCAATGATGGCCTGGTGCTGTGGTAACGCTCGCGTCGAGCCCCGGGCAAATTCGATCCTGATCACTAAGCAGGCCAGCGGCTCGGCCAAGATTGACCCGCTGATGGCCCTGTTCAACGCGGTATCCCTGATTTCACTCAACCCCGAAGCGCTGGGCGGTAGTTCTGGCTTTTACGACAACCCGATCATGGTGGGCATTTGATGGCGCGCGACACGAAACCCGGCCGCATCAAGAGCGCGCTGCTCGATTGGCTGGGCGTGCCTATCACCATGCGCGACCAGGCATTCTGGAAGGAATGGAACGGCACTTCGACCAGCGGCAAAAACGTCACGGTTAATAAGGCGCTGCAGCTGTCGGCCGTGTGGGCCTGCGTACGGCTGGTATCGGAAACGATTTCCACGCTGCCGCTGAAGCTGTACGAACGCAAGGAAGATGGCTCCCGTGCCCCGGCTACGAGTCACCCGCTTTACCAGGTATTGAGCGTCAGTCCCAACGCGGAAATGACTCCAGCGCGTTTTATGCTGCTGGTGGTGGCCAGCCTGGTACTGCGTGGTAACGCCTTCGTAGAAAAGCGGCGAGTCGGAACGCGCATTGTTGCGCTGTTACCTCTGCTGCCGCAGTGCATGGTGGTCAAGCGTCTGGACAGTGGGCGCCTCGAGTACGCCTATAGCGAGAACGGCAAACCACGCATCATTGCCGAGAAAGATCTGATGCACATCCGCGGTTTCGGCCTGGATGGTGTTTGCGGCCTCCAGCCCGTTCAAGTTGGACGCGAGATCCTTGGCGCGGCCATGTCGGCCGATGAAGCGGCAGCCAAGGTATTTGCCCAGGGCATGCAGGCGGCCGGCATTCTGAGCAGTGACAAGAAGCTCACGGACGTGCAGCGCGAGAAGCTGCGCAAGAGCCTCACCGCGTTCATGGGGTCATCGAACTCCGGCAAGGTGATGGTGGCCGAGGACGGGTTCAAGTACCAAGGCATCACCATGAACCCCGAAGCCGCCCAGATGCTGGAAACCCGCAACTTCGAGATCGAAGAAATTTGCCGGTGGTTCCGCGTGCCGCCCTTCATGGTCGGCCACATGGACAAGCAAAGCAGCTGGGCGTCTAGCGTCGAGGGCATGAACCTGCAATGGCTCACCAACGGCCTTCGCCCGATGCTGGAGAACATTGAGCAGGAAATCAGTCGGTGCCTGCTTAACAACGACCCACGCTACTTCGCCGAGTTTTCGGTAGAAGGCTTGCTGCGTGCCGACAGTGCCGGCCGGGCGCAGTGGTACTCCACTGCGCTGCAAAACGGCTGGATGTGTCGCAACGAGGTCCGGCGCCTGGAGAACGAGACGCCTATCCCAGGCGGCGAGGTCTACACCGTGCAGTCCAACCTCCTGCCCATTGACCAGCTTGGCAAGGCACAGGATGGCGAACAGGCTCGCTCTGCGCTGGCCACCTGGCTGTTCCCCAACGCCCCGAAAGACCCGAAACCGGAGTAACCCATGACCCTGAAGACCATTCCGGCGGCGCCGGAGGCCCGGCCGCGCGCGCAAATCCAGTGCGACCTGATGCCCATGGCCCTGGAACGCTGGAATCCGGCGATCAAGGCGGCCGCGACTGACGACACTACCATCACCATGTATGACCCGATCGGGTTCGATTGGTGGACGGGGGAGGGCGTAACTGCCAAGCGCATTAGTGCTGCGCTGCGCAGCATGGGCGACAAAGACGTGACGGTGAAAATTAACAGTCCTGGCGGCGATGTTTTCGAAGGCCTGGCTATCTACAACCTGCTGCGCGAGCACAAAGGCAAGGTGACAGTGCAGGTGCTGGGCCTGGCCGCATCGGCGGCGTCGTTTATCGCCATGGCCGCCGATGAAGTGCAGATCGCGCGGGCTGGTTTTTTGATGATCCACAACGCGTGGACCATTGGTGCTGGCGATCGCAACGAGCTACGCGAGGTCGCGGATTTCCTCCAGCAGATCGACGGCACCTTGGCTGACATCTATTCGGCCAAGACCGGTGAGCCGACCGAGGCCATGAGCAAGCTAATGGACGCTGAAACCTGGATGGGCGGCAGCGCCGCCGTGGATGCCGGTTTCGCCGACAGCCTGCTGGATTCCGACGCGACCCAAGAAGACACGAAGGCCGCAAGTCCGTACCAGGTGGCGGCCCGCCGGCTTGACACCATCCTGGCCAAGCAGGGCATGCCGCGCAGTGAGCGCCGCGCTCTGATTCAAGAACTCAAGGGGGGTATGCCTGGCGCTGCCTCCTCCGGTACGCGCAGCGCTGCCGACACCCAGGCCGATTTGGCCGAACCCATCGCCGATCTACAGGCCGCTCTGGCCCGCTTTACGGCAGCCGCGAACCGATAAACAAGGAACTACCATGGCAGACACCACCGCCGACCTGCTCAAGCAGGTTTCCGCCGAACTGGAAAAGGCATCCAGCGACTTCAGCAAGAAGGCTGAAAGCGCACTCAACGAGGCCAAAAAGGCCGGCAGCTTGTCCGAAGATACCAAAGCTGCAGTCGACGAACTTGCAACGAAGTTCAACAGCCTGACCGAGGCGGAGAAGCAGCTCAAAGCTCAATTGGGCGAGTTGGAACAGGAATTTGCCCGCATCCCTGCGCAAACCCAGGCTGGCCAGCGCGACACCGTCGGCACCACGGTGATCAAGAGCGAGGCGTTGAAGAGCTTTGCCGCCAGCGTTGAGGGCGGAAAGCGCGTCAGCGTTCCTGTGCAGGCCGCGCTAATCAGCTCGGGTGTTGCTCCTGGCGTCGTTGAACCACAGCGTCTGCCTGGCATTGATGTGATGCCAAAACAGCGACTGTTCATCCGGGACTTGATCGCCCCGGGTCGCACTACTTCTCCGGCGATCTTCTGGGTTCAGCAGACCGGCTTCACCAACGCGGCCAAGGTCGTGCCGGAGAACACCGCGAAGCCTTACAGCGACATCCAGTTCGGTACCAAGATCACCCCGGTGACCACCATCGCCCACATGTTCAAGGCGTCGAAGCAGATCCTAGACGATTTCGCCCAGCTTCAGTCCACCATCGACACCGAGATGCGCTACGGCCTGAAGTACGTGGAAGAGCAGGAAATTCTCTTCGGCGATGGTACCGGCGCCCACTTGGCGGGTATCGTGCCGCAGGCATCGGCCTACAGCGCTGCGTTCCAGGTAGAGCAGCAGAACGGCATCGACGATCTGCGCCTGGCCATGCTGCAAGCGCAACTGGCCCGCCTGCCGGCCTCCGGCCACGTCCTGCACTTCATCGATTGGGCGAAGATCGAGCTAACCAAGGACACGCTGGGGCGCTACATCCTCGCCAACCCGCTTGGCCTGGCCGGCCCGCTGCTGTGGGGCTTGCCGGTGGTTGCTACCGAAATCGCCGCATTCCAAGGCAGGTTCCTGACGGGCGCTTTCGCCACTGGGGCGCAGATCTTCGATCGCGAGGATGCGAACGTGGTGATCTCCACCGAGAACGCCGACGACTTCGAGCGGAACATGATCTCGATTCGTTGTGAAGAGCGTCTGGCGTTGGCCGTAAAACGTCCCGAGGCCTTTATTTACGGCAAGTTCACTGCCCCGAACACCGGCGCCGGCGCTTAAGGCCCCCAACTGGGCCGCCCCAGCGGCCCACGGAGAAAACCATGAAAATGATCAGCCATAAGCCCCTTTATCTAGGGGGCAAAACCCTGACCGAAGGTTCGGTTTTCATTACTGATGAGCAGCATGGCCGCGAACTGATCATTCGCGGCTTCGCCCAGTTGCACGATGGCACAGGTGAGCCAGCGGTTGATCTGACCGTTCCGCAAACTGTGGTAGAACCCCTAACCTCCGGTGGCGTGAAGAGCGTTATTCCGGCATTCAAGGCAGTGCACAAGGGTGCCGGTAAGTGGGTGGTCGTAGACGCTACCAACGAGGCGGTCGGTGATTTCAGCGGTAACCGCGAAGAAGCCACAGCCGAGGTGGAACGCCTGGCAGGCGGCGGCGAACCGTTGAATATCGAAAGCGATGACAACCCACCACCGCCTACGGAGTGATCTATGTCTGTGATCAGCATAGAAACCGCGATGCAGCACTTGCGCGCCGAGCCAGAAGATAAGCCGTTCGTGCAGGGCCTTTTGGAAGCGGCGGAGGAATCAGCCAGCCAGTTCATGCAACGCAGATTCTATGCTGATCCGGCCGCGCGCTCTGCCGCGCTACTAGCAGTACCAGCGGCCCGAAACGATGCGCGTATGCTGTTCGATGTGGCTCAGACGACTGCTGCCGGGCTGGTGCGCGCTGACGATCGAGCTTCCGCCTTGGCTGAGGCCCAGGACATATTCGACGAAGCGTTGCGCGACTGCGCTATGCATGCCCGCGGCATCCTGATCAACAACGCGATACAGGCGGCTTGCCTTCTGATCCTGGGCCACCTGTTTGCCAATCGTGAAGATGTGGTAGCTGGCGTGACGGTTGCCGAACTGCCAATGGGCTCCCAGCACCTGCTGTGGCCCTACCGCATCGGGCTGGGTGTGTGATGCGCGCCGGGTTATTGCGGCACCGCATCGACATCCAGCGGCTGGAACAAAGCCAGGACCCCGAGAGCGGAGAGGCTATAAATGCTTGGGTAACCGCCTGGGCCGGGTGCCCAGCCTCAGTTGAGCCGATGTCTACCCGCGACCTACTGGCGGCCCAGGCGCAGGAGAGCGCGGCAAACCATCGGATCGTGATCCGATACAGGCCTGGCGTTAGCGCCCGGATGCGCATTGTGCATCGTGGCCAGGTGCATGAAATTCTGGGAGAGCCGCTGCCGGATAAAGTGTCAGGGCTCGACTACCTAACGATCATGACCGCAACAGGGCTTTCCGATGGCTGACTTCGTTTCGTACAAACTCACTGGCGCGGAAGAACTGTCTGCCAAGTTTCGGCAGATGAGTGAGAAGCTGCGCGAGCAGGTTGTCCGGCCAGCGGCCCGGGATGCCATGCAGATAGTCTTGAATGACGCCAAGGACCGCGCTACGCGGGTGGACGATCCGGAGACGTCCAACTTCATCCCGAAAAACATCGCCATGGTTGAGCGCAAGAAGGAAGGCCAGGCCCGAGGCGCTGTGATCATGTCCGTAGGTGTTCGGAAAACGGTTAAAGGGCAGCGGGGTGGCAACACCTTCTACTGGTGGTGGGTGGAGCTTGGTACTGAGAACGCGCGAGCCCAGCCGTACATGAGACCTGCCCTGGCCAACAATCGGGAAGCGGTATTCAAGGAATTTCTCGGATCGGCAAAGTTTCAACTGCTCAAGCTAGGGGTTTAATGATGGTGGCGCCTATTTTTCGGGTGTGTGCAGCGTCGCCGGCCGTGACTGCGCTGCTGGGTGAGTCTCCTACCAGGCTCTACCCGTACGGCGAGGCGCCGATGAACACGGCAAAGCCCTATGCCGTGTGGCAGGTTGTAAGCGGGTCTCCGCTCAACTTTATCAGCGGCCTGCCAGCCACTGACCGCTACGGACTCCAGGTCGATATCTATGGGGATACGGGGGCCTCAGTAGAGGCAGTGGCAACAGCCTTGCGGCAGGCTATCGGCAAGCAAGCCTACGTCACCGGTTTCAATGTAGAAGGCAGGAACCCAGAAACCCACAGCTACCGGAAAAGCTTCGATGTTGGATGGCTGGTATAGAGCTAGCGCTTCCCTGTTAAAACCTGATGCCCGCCGCGCGCGGGCTTTTTTATGCCCCGCGCTCCAGGAGACGCAATGAAAACCCAAGGTACTGACCTTTACGCAATCGACCCTGCCGATCACAAGTTGATCGAAGTAGGGTGCTTTACCTCCCTGGACGGCATCGATACTTCGATCGACCAGATCGAGACTACCTGCCTAAACTCCCGAGCTCGGACCTACGAGGCGGGCCTTGCCACTCCAGGTACCGCCTCGTTCGGCATTAACCTGGAGACGGCCAACCCTGCGCACATCCGCCTACACCAGCTCAAGAGGGCTGGCACCACACTTCAATGGGCGGTTGGCCTGTCCGACGGTCCGCTAGATGCCGACGGCAACGGCCTTCCACCTACAGTAGAGGCAACTGCTGGCGCAGATGGCACCTTCGACTTCGTGCTACCTGAAACACGCAGCTGGATCACCTTCGAAGGGTTCATGAACAGCTTCCCGTTCACGTTCGGTTTGAACGACGTGGTGAAGTCCACGATCGGCATTCAAGTTTCTGGCGAGCCGGTTCTCATTCCTAAATCCGCGACCTAAGGCTGACCCATGGAACTGAGCATTGAAAACCTGAAGGCCTCGGGCGGCTTCGTTGCTGCTCCGGTGAAGAAAGACATCACCTGGCACGTCGACGGGGCGCCTAAAACGGCCACTGTCTACATCCGGCTGGACTCATTCCAGACGATTACATCGCGGTGGGAGGGGCAGGAACAGGGCGCCGATGCAACCGCGCTGCGCATAGCCTCCAGCACCTTCAACAAGGCTGGGCAGCCCATCTTCACTGTCGCTGACATCCTTGGAGACCCTGCTACCGGGCACGGCCCTTTGACCGCCGAATTGACTATCGCACTGCTGGCGGCCATTCATGAGGCTAACGGCCAGGTCCCCGCGGAGGGGGACAAGCCAAAAAAATCGAGCCGTCGGAAGAGTTCTGGCACGACCTCGTCCTGAACGGCATCGGTGGCCAAACGGTTGCGCAAGCCAAGTGCAGCATGACTCTGGCTGAGGCCCAGAACTGGATGGCCTACATCCGGCAGAACGGCCCGCTGAACATTGGCTTGCGCCTAGAGCTGGGTATCGCGCAGCTTCGCGCGACTGCCCACAACCTGTTTGGCTCGAACTTGACGGCTAAGGATTTCCTGCCGAACCGCGAGCCCGAACCAGAGGCGCCGCCGGCGTCGGCCAACGACATCATGCGTATTCTGCAAGCTGTCCAGACGCGATAGGAAGGAGGATTGGTCATGTAGAATATGCCGTCGATTTCAGGAGATGATCCCGGATGCAAGATCTACATGCTGGTATAGCAATAACAGTGCTTTGCTTGGCGGCGGCGGTAGTCGCTGTAAAACGGGGTAATAGTGGGGTTTTGCACTTCATAGCCGCTGCTGGCCTGAGCTTTCTTTTCCTCTATGCGTTTGTATTTTTTGATGAGGGAATGCATTACGACTACATATGGCCAGCGGGTATAGTTGGCGCCGTGGTCGGTTTAGCCTTTGCAGCACTGCGTCAAAGTGATGCACAGCAGGCAGCAAAAAAAGGCTATTCGAAGCATTTTAAGAAGTGCCCGGAGTGTGCAGAAGTTGTGAAGCGAGAGGCTTCAAGATGCAAACATTGCGGTGCATCATTTAGTTAGTTACACCGAACAAGACCGCCTCCGGGCGGTTTTTTTTGCCTGGAGAAAAACATGTCTACGGATTCCCTTGGCGAGCTAACTGTCGACCTGATCGCCAACACGGGCGGTTTCGAAAAGGGTATGGACCGGGCTCAGCGTTCGCTAAAGGCCGCGACCAAGGAAGCGGCCTACCAGGCGAACCAGCTGGACAAGCTCGTCGGGCAGATCGATCCAGCGATTGCAGCCTATGGACGCCTGGACAAGATGGAGGAGCAGCTGCGCAAGCACCGCGCGGCAGGCCGGCTAGATGAGGTCGATTTCAAGGACTACATCAGCAAGCTCAACGACCAGCGCGCCGCAGTGCAGAAGTCTAACGATGTGATGGCCACTGGCGCGATGTCCAGCAAGGCCTATGCGGCGGCGCTCCGGACTGTGCCAATGCAATTCACGGACATCATCACCAGCCTGCAGGGTGGGCAGGCCCCTCTCACTGTTCTCCTTCAGCAAGGCGGACAGTTGAAAGATGTTTTTGGCGGGGTAGGTCCGGCCGCCCGCGCGCTCGGCGGCTACGTCGCTGGCCTGGTGACCCCGGCAACTGCGGCTGCCGCGGCGCTTGCTGCGGTAGGCTATGCAAGCTACGACGCCTTCAAGACCCAATCCGAGTTCAACCAGGCATTATTCGTTGGCAAGGGCAACCTGGGCCTTACCGCCGACGGAATGCTCACGCTGGCAAAGCAGGCCGGCACCGCCGCCGGCAGCATCGGTGACGCAGAGTCGGCCTTCAAGGTCCTGGCGGCGACTGGCAAAGTCAGCACTGCCCAGTTGGCCAACCTGGGCGAGGCGGCAGTCGCTGTCTCCCAGTACACCGGGCAAGGCGCCGATGACATCGCCAAGTCGTTCGCTTCACTGGGCGATAACGCCACGGAGGCCGCGCAAAAGGCGAGTCAGCAGTACGGGCTAGTGACGGCGGCGCAGTACGATGTCATCAAGGCACTGGATGATCAGGGAGATCATCAGAAGGCCCTCGACCAGCTCTCCGCGGATCTAAACACCAACGCTTTGGCAAGGCTGGACCAATATCGTAAGTCGCTGTCTGAGATCGAGCGTGACTGGTTGGATATCAAGTCGGCGATAAGCCAGGCGTATTCGGGTTTCAAAAGCGAGCTGAACCCGGGTATCGACGATCAGATCGCCAATGTCGAAAAGCTACTCAACGATCGGAAGACGGGCATTCTTGCCAAGCTGCTTCCTAACGATATTGGTCCAGACAGCGTTTCTACCAAGTTTCTCGAAGAGAAGAGAGACGCGCTCATTAAGACCCGGGATGCGAGCATTGCCAATGCTCAAGCTGAGGCGGAGCGAAACAAGGCTGAGCAGGAATACAGCCGCACCAGCGCTGAGGTAAGTAAGCGGCTGGCGGACACCTCGCCCGAGGCCCGGAAAAAACAGGCAATCAAGGACCTGAACGATGAGTACTTCAGGCTTATGGCCGCCTCGGCGCGGGCGGGCAAGCAGAGCCCACTGCTGAATGGCGTCGACTACGACGGCAAGGGTTTCTCGGGCGGCAGCTACGACGACGCATTGGGCAAGATCAACGACGACTATGCCAAGTCGACCAAAAAGCCAGCCGCTAAGGCGTACCAGGAGGACGCGGGGACCAAGCTGCTGGATAACCTCAGACAGCAGAGTTCAGAGCTGAAGGCCCAGGGGGCCCTAGTCGATAGCCAAGTGGGCAGGAACGCTGCACTGGGAGAGAAGGCCCAGGCCCTTATTCGCTGGGAGCAGCAGCTTGCCGATATCAAATCCAAAAAGACGCTGACCGCTGACCAGAAGTCGCTGCTTGCGAGTGCCGACCAGTTGACGAACCAGTACCAGGCCAACGCTGCGCTCGAAAAAGAGATTGAGCTGAAAAAGCGCTCCAACGACGAGACGGCCAAGCTACTCGCGTTCCAAGAAAACCTGAAAAGCCAGCTCTCTTCGGCGCAGGAGGGCCTGGATGCGAGTACGGCCGGGCTCGGTATGGGCGCCGTGCAGCAGCAGCGCATCCAGGAGCAGATGCGTATCCAGCAGTCATACCAGAGCCAACTGGATCGCCTTGAGGCTCAGCACAACAAGAACCAGATCAGTGACTCGCTGTATTCCGAGCAGTCGGTCGCATTGCGACAGGCCTTGTCAGACCGCCTGAAGATGCAGCAGGACTATTACGTTCAGGTCGATGCCGCCCAAGCTAATTGGCAGCTCGGAGCAAGTTCGGCCTATCAGGACTACCTGCAAAGCGCTGCGGATGTCGCCGGGCAGACTAAGACGTTGTTCTCCGGCGCGTTCAGCGGTATGGAGGACTCCGTTGTTCAGTTCGCGAAGACGGGCAAGTTCAGCTTTTCCAACTTCGCAGAGTCGGTGATCGAGGACATGGCCCGTATGGCCGCGCGCCAGGCCACCGTTGGACTACTGAACCTGGGGGTTTCAGCACTTAGCGGCTACCTATCCGGGGGCACCTCGTCGGCTCTTGGCGCCTCCCAGGCCGGGTACAGCTCGCAGTATTTTCCGCAGACGACCGGGGCTCGTGCGGTAGGAGGGTTGGTTTCGCCCAACTCCCTCTACCAGGTGAACGAACGCGGACCGGAGCTCTATAACCAGGATGGCAAAAGTTACCTCATGACAGGATCAGGTGGGGGTAGCGTGGTGCCGCTTGGTAATTCCGCCTCAAGTGGAGGACAGGGCGGCGGCGGTCAAATCTTGATCCAGCAGAACATCAACGTGCCCGCAGTTGAGGGCAATGGAGGCTCTTCTAATGGCGCCGATGCAAACGCTTTGGCCAGCGCTTACGCCAAGGCAGCGCGGGAGGGCGCGCAGCAGGAAATCGCTAAGCAAACTCAGCACGGCGGCATGATCTGGCGGGCTATAAATCGCCCCCCTCGTTGATACAACAAAGGAGCAGCCGATGGCTGACGTATTCGCTTGGTGCCCGTTCATTGAGCCAACCGGTACCGGCACTTTCCGCGTCCGGACCGCCCAGTTCGGGGGCGGCTATAAGCAGGTAGCTGGGGACGGTATCAATAACGAGTCCCAGAGCTGGCCTCTCACTTTTCGGGGTGATGAGACCCATGTGAAGCAGATCCTTGGCTTTCTCCGGGCAAGAGCAGGGCATATCCCATTCCGCTGGACTCCACCGCTAGGCAATGAATCGCTTTTCACTTGTGCAACCTACGGCGTTACGCCGTTGGGCGGAGGGGCCTACACCCTTACTGCGACCTTTGAGCAATATTTCGGAGTGTCCTGATGGCCGAAAGCATTTATGAGGACATCCAGCGCCTGGAGGTAGGCCAGTACGTTGAGCTGTTCGAGCTAGACCTATCTGGCCTGGGTGGCGATGTGTACCGCTTCCACGGCTACACCCAGGTCGGCCCGATCTACTGGCAAGGCCTGGAGTACTCGCCCTGGCCAATCAAGATCGAAGGCATGGGCATGACAGGGGAAGGGCAGCAGAGCAACCCCATGCTCACCGTGGCGAACGTCACAGGGTTCATCACAGCGCTCTGCGCAACTTACCAGGATCTGGTGGACGGGAAGGTTGTTCGCCACCGCACCCTGGGTCGCTATCTGGACGCCGCGAACTTCCCTGGCGGCAATCCGGAGGCCGACCCGGCCGAGCACTTCGCGGATGACCTCTACACCATCGACCAGAAGCAGGCGGCCGATGACCTGACGGTGAGCTTCGTGCTCAAGTCCCCATTGATCGCGACCGACCGCAAGCTACCTGGGCGCCAGATCGTCGCCAACTGCTGCCAATGGCTGACCATCGGCGGTTACCGCGGCCCGTACTGCGCCTACACCGGGAGCGTGTACGCCACCGACGACGATGTACTCACCGATGACCCGGCCAAGGATATGTGCTCGGGCACGCTCACCGGCTGCAAGCTGCGGTTCGGTGCCAACAACCCGCTGCGCTATGGCTCATACCCCAGCGCCGGCTACTGAGGTGCTGCATGCGACTGTCCAAGGACACTATCCAGGCGATCTATGACGACGCTCGGGCTCGGCTGCCCCATGAGGCCTGCGGCTTCATCGTTCGGGAGGGGCGGGCCAATCGCTATGTGCCAGCGGCCAACACTGCGGCGCACCCTGGCGAGGACTTCCGGATCAGCGCTGAGGCCTGGGCCGAGGCCGAAGACGCCGGCAAGGTCGTGGCCATCGTGCACAGCCATCCCGGCCAGTCCGCCCGCTTGAGCCATGCCGACCGGGTATCAATGGAGTCCACGGGCTTGCCCTGGTTAGTCGTAGAGGTCCGCGAAGGCGAGCCCACTGGCCACCTGATCCACGAACCCAGCGGCTACCAGGCGCCGCTGGTGGGGCGGCCGTTTCAGCACGGCGTGCTCGACTGCTACACCCTCGTGCGCGATTACTACAGGCGCGAACTGGAAATCGATCTGCCCGACTTTGATCGTGAGGACGGCTGGTGGGACAAGGGCCAGGATCTCTACGCCGACAACTTCAAGGCCGCCGGCTTCGAACCGGTGAGCGGAGACGACCTGCGCCAGGGTGACCTGATCGTGATGCAGGTTCGGTCTCCAGTGGCCAACCACGCGGGGGTATACCTGGCCAACGGCATCTTGAAGACCGAGCCCGGCCTCCACCCGGTACCTGGCTGCATCCTGCATCACCTCTACGGCCGCGATTCGAAGCGGGACCCCTTCGGCGGGTTCTGGCGAGAGGCGGCGCGCTTCTTCATGCGACACAAGGACTCCCCCTATGGCTGAGCGCATTCGCACCATCCGCCTCTACGGCAAACTGGGGGCCCGGTTCGGCCGGGTGCATTACCTGGCGGTCAATTCGGCGGCAGAGGCCGTCCGTGCTCTGGGCGTGCTGCATAAGGGGTTCGAGCAGTTCCTCATCGAGTCCAAGGATATGGGCCTGGCCTTCGCTGTGCTCTATGGCAAGCGCAGCCTGAGCGAGGACCAGCTACGCGAGCCACCCAGCCATAACGACATACGCATCGCGCCGGTGGTCCAGGGCAGCAAGAGCGGTGGCGGGCTCCAGGTGGTGCTGGGTCTGGCGCTGATTGCGGCCGCCGTGGTCGCGGGCCCGGCTGGCTGGGCTGGCCTGGGTTCTATGTCGGCCTGGGGCGCTGCCATCGGTGGCACCGGCTGGGGTATCGCCGGCACGATCGGTCTGTCACTCGCCCTTGGCGGCGTGGCCCAAATGATCACTGGTACCCAAGCCAAGATCGATAGCGCAGAGAGCGCCGACAACACGCCCAGCTACAACTTCTCGGGCATCAAGAACACCACCACCCAGGGCAACCCGGTCCCGCTGTGCTACGGCGAGATGACCGTGGGTTCGGCCTGCATTTCACTGGGCATCGTCGCCGAAGACGAGCAATAGGGGCACGCATGAACATTATGGCCGTACAGGGCGCCAAAGGCGGCTCTAAACCACACACGCCTGTAGAAAGCCCTGACAGCCTCGTCAACACCAGCTACGCCAATATCCTGGACGCCATCAGCGAAGGCCCTATCGTTGGCTTGGTGGATGGCGCAAGGTCGATCTACTTCGACGAAACCCCGCTGGCGAGCAGCGACGGCACGCTGAACTTCACCGGCGTGACCTGGGAACAGCGTACCGGCGAGGCGGACCAGGACTACATTACCGGCTTCCCCGCGGTTGAAACTGAGCA
>NZ_JBSKHS010000016.1:0-91917 GCF_057128685.1 Pseudomonas artemisiae | reverse complement strand
CCTTTTTCACCGCGCCGATCCGGAGACCGAAGCCGCTTCCAACCCCTTCGAACCGGCTAACCCATTGATACTCAAGGATTTTGCCGTTCCGTTGCCGCTGGAAGTGGGGCGCAGTATAAAGGGTTTCGGAAGGCCGTCAACCCTTATATTCTCATTTATGTTCCAACGGCATTGCTCGGGCCTGAGTTGTCCGCGATCATTACCGGCCGCCTATTCCGTATAAGGTCCATCATGGCTGCCCCTGCTCCCTTCCGCTCACTGCTATTTCCCATAGGCCTGTTACTGATTGCCATGTGCTCAATTCAGGCCGGGGCCTCTCTAGCCAAGTCTTTATTTCCATTGATAGGCGCGCCGGGCACTACCGCCGTACGTTTGATCTTCGCCGCAATCATTCTGCTTACGGTATTGCGCCCTTGGCAGGCCGGGTTGTCGAGCAACGCCTGGCGTAGCGTTTTTGTTTATGGCCTAGCCTTGGGAGGCATGAACTTCCTCTTTTATATGTCGTTACGCACGGTCCCCTTGGGAATTGCCGTGGCACTTGAATTCACAGGACCTTTGGCTGTAGCGGTGCTATCTTCGCGCCGAAAGGTGGATTTCTGCTGGGTAGGCTTGGCCGTCGCCGGAATGCTGTTGCTGATCCCGGGTGTCACGTCTGCTGGCGCGGTAGACCTGACCGGTGCGCTGTTCGCCCTGAGCGCGGGCGTCTGCTGGGCGCTATACATTTTATATGGGCAGAAAGCCGGCGAGGCTCATGGGATTCAAACCGCCGGGCTTGGTGTTGCCATTGCCGCTGTCTGCATTGCGCCCTTGGGCGTTGCCTCGGCCGGTACAGCGCTGTTGAACCCGGTGATAGTACCGGCGGCCATTGGCGTAGCGATTCTATCGACCGCCCTGCCCTATAGCCTGGAGATGGTGGCGTTAACACGCATGCCCGCGCGAACCTTTGGCATTCTGATGAGCATGGAGCCCGCTATCGGGGCGATGTCTGGATTGGCCTTTCTCGGCGAGCAACTCACCTTGAACCAATGGCTGGCCATTGTCGCGATCATTGCCGCCTCGGCAGGCGCTACCCTCACCACGCCCCGGCAGCCGGCGACGGCAGCCGCCGCTGACTGAGCCGGCACTCACTCACACAGGAGCGGTACGCTTTACCAACCAGGCCAACGCGGCCCCACCCACCAAGGGGGTAAGGCGCTCGCGCACCTGGGCATGATACGCATTGAGCCAGTCGCGCTCATGGGGCGCCAAGCGCTCCAACAGAAAGCAACGTGTATCGATAGGGCACAGGGTAAGGGTTTCAAAACACAGGAAGCTGCCGAACTCGCTATCCCCAGCCGCGCGAGTAGCTACCAGGTTCTCGATACGCACGCCCCATTTACCGGGGCGATAAGTCCCAGGCTCGATCGAGGTGATCATACCTTCGCGCATTGCAGTGTTCGGCCCTGGGTTAGCCTGATAGGCGATCACCTGCGGCCCTTCGTGCACATTGAGGAAGTAGCCTACCCCATGGCCGGTACCGTGGCCGTAGTTCACGTTATCCGCCCACAGAGGCGCACGGGCGATGGCATCAAGCAAGGGCGTGAGAATGCCTTCAGGGAAGCGCGCAGCTGACAACGCCAACATGCCTTGAAGCACGCGAGTACAGTCCGCTTTTTGGGCTTCGTTCAACTCGCCGATCGCGACCATACGCGTGATGTCCGTGGTGCCACCCAGGTACTGCCCGCCGGAATCGATCAACAGCAAGCCGTTGCCTTCGATCACTGAATGGGCCGCTTCTGTAGCACGGTAGTGAGGCAACGCACCATTAGGGCCAAAGGCCGCGATGGTGGCAAAGCTTGGGCATACATACCCAGGCCGTTGCGACCTGGCTGCCATTAGCTGCTCATCGATGGTCACTTCCGTCACGGTTTCTGTGCCAAGGGTGCCTTCAAGCCAGGCGAAGAATTCGCACAAGGCCGCGCCGTCCTGCTCCATTGCCCGGCGCACGTGGCTCAGTTCCGCCTCGCTCTTGCAGGCCTTGAATAACGTCGAAGGGTTAACCTGTTCTATACGTATAACCGCCGCTGGCACCGCTTCAATCACGCCGGCCGTAACCCGTGCCGGGTCAATCAGCAGCTTAGCCTCAGGCTCAAGCTCGGCCAGGTCTGACATAACGCGCGTGTAATCGCGCACTTCTACACCATCGGCGGCCAGGGTATCGCGCAGCGCTGGCCCGACCTTACCCTCCCCTACCCACAGGATGGCACTATGTGCCTTAATCAGAGCAAAGCCCAGGAAGACCGGGTTGTAACTCACGTCACTGCCGCGCAGGTTGAACAGCCAGGCCAGATCATCGAGCGTTGCAATAAAATGCACGTCAGCTTTGGCTTCAGCCATCGCCTTACGCACACGGGCCAATTTAGCCGCCAGCGGTTCGGTCGCTTCCGGCGGCAGGTGGGCAATCACCTCTGCGGCCGGCAATTGCGGGCGATCAGACCAAAGCCCCTCTAGCCAGTCGCGTTCGGTGCGCAGGCTGACGCCGCGAGGTTCGAGCTTTTCCTTTAATCCACGCTGCGCTTGTAGCGCCAGAACCCGCGCATCCACTGCCAGGGCGCCATGCTCCGGAAGCTGCTCAGCCAGCCATTGCACATGATCCTGCGCGCCAGGCTGCAGCTTCATCAAGGCTACACCCGTGCCTGCCAACTCTCGCTCGGCCTGCTCCCAGTAACGGCTATCAGCCCAAAGGCCTGCGAAGGCTGGGGTAACCACCAGCGTGCCTACCGACCCATTAAAGCCCGATAACCACCGTCGTGCCTGCCAATGGCCAGGCAGGTATTCGGACAGGTGTGGGTCAGCGGAGGGTACCAGCAAGGCATCGAGGCGCTCTGTGGCGAGCATGGCGCGGACCGCGGCGATACGCTCGGCAACCGAAGCTTGGGACTGGGAAGAAGGGTTCATCTAGGCTCCAGCAACTCGGATAAAAGCCAATGATGAGGGAGCCGGCTCAAGGCGGCAAGCCTGAGGCCCGAGCCGCTACGCTGAACTAACCCTGGTCGTAGTCTTCATAACCGAGGAGGACCGCGGCCATTCGCGGTACCGCTTATCGGTCAACGCTGGAGGTTCATCATGCCCCGTGGAAGCAAAGACACCTACACCGCCAAACAGAAAGATAAAGCCCAGGCCATTGAAAAGCAGTACGAGGCCAAAGGCGTACCCAGCAAAACCGCCGAGGCCCGCGCCTGGGCCACGGTGAACAAGCAATCTGGTGGAGGAGAGAAAGCCGGCAGTGGACGCTCAACGCCCTCCAAGGCCAAGTCCCGTGCTCGCCATGACAGCGCTGAACGCGCCGCTGCCACGCGTAAAGGCCAGGCCCGTTCCTCAACCGCCTCGCTGGGTAGCCAAACCAAAGCGTCGTTATTGGCCGAGGCCCGTGCCAAAAACATTCCAGGCCGCTCGACCATGGATAAGCAAGCGCTGATCGAGGCGCTACATAACGCCTCATGACCCGAAGGCTGGCCCATAAGGCATACCTCTGGGTCAAGCGGGTATTGACTACCGCGTGCCGAGGGCAGCGCGTGATCGCTAATGATTGATCGCAGCGATATGGCCTTACACTCGGCGATCAGTTCCGGTGTCAACCGTCACGGCCAACCTGGACAGTGGTGCCAGCGTCGTCAGCCAGGTCGCGGGCGGTCGCGTTCTGAGCGCGCATCAGCCGTGCCCGGGCCTGTATGTACTGATCGAATGGCAAGGCTTGCCGATTCAAGGCTTCCAGCGATAGCTGGGCACGCTCTTGCGGCGAATAGGGGCGTGTCTCAGGCCCTGCCGTTGCGCAACCTGCCAGCACTGACATAGCGGCCAGGGCGAATATCGGCAGAGAACGTTTCATGGGTGCCTCCGGCCCAATGGGCGGTGAAGTTCAGGAATGAACTCAGCCTACGACTGGGCGGGGCCTCTGAGAAATCAACGGCTCTGATAGTAGCTATTGCGAAGCCGCAAGGAACGCCTACGTCGGGTTTAGGCCAGCCGAGCGCGCCGACGGCCACCGGCACTACAGGGCAGTTTTGACCTTACTGGCTACATCCGCGGGCAACCACGCGTCCAGCCACTGCGGGTGTTCGCGCAGCAGTTGCACCGCAGCCGGTCTAGGCTCCTGACGCTGTTCGCTCATGGTAGCCAAGGCCCGGTTCAGAGGGTCGATGGGTATTTCCACCTTGGCGAAAAACGCGGTGACATCGGCATGCTCGGTTTTAAAGGACTTAGATACACCAATAGATAACTGCGAGGCCAGGGACCGAGTGGGCCGGGGATTGGGCTCGTTGACATCGGTTAGCGTCTTCCAGGCCTGAGCATCAAATGGTGGCTCTTGCAACTGGATGAATTCATAACGCCCAAGCAAGGGCGTCGGGCTCCAATAATAGAAAAGCACCGGTTTGCCTCGTTTGACCGCCGAGGTGATCTCCGCATCCAAGGCTGCTCCGGAACCGGCCCGGAAGTTGGTGAAACTATCCGTCAGGCCATAAGCCTTGAGTTTTTGCCCGTTGACCACTTCGGAAGTCCAGCCAGTAGGGCTGTTAAGAAATCGGCCTTTGGCGGGAGCTTCTGGATCTTTGAACACATCTTTGTACTTGGGCAGGTCTGACACGCTTTTAAGCTCTGGCGCCAACGGCTTGATACCTTTGGCTGGGTCGCCCTTGATCACGTAGGCGGGCACCCACCAGCCCTCAGTGGCGCCCTTGACGATATCCCCCAGGCCCTCGACCTGGCCTTTTTCCTGGGCGGCGTTCCATACCGGGCTACGGCCGGCCCACTCTTCGCCGATGACTTGAATATCGTTCTTGGCCAGGGCGGCCTCCAAGGTAACGGTGGTGCCCGGCAAGGTATCGGTGGACAGGCCATAGCCTTTTTCGACCACGAACCTCAACATCTCAGTGATTAGGCTACCGCTTTCCCAGTTGAGTTCGGCAAAGCGCACCGGTTCTGCGGCGGTGGCACTGGCTGACAATCCCAAACAAAGTGCAGCGGCTGCACCTGCAAACCAAGTAGCGAGTTGTTTCATCGAGAACCTCCCAAGGCTGATATGCAACCGCCACAGCCTAGCCGAGGTTGGGCCAAACGAGGAGTTTTTACTGTTCGCTGGCTTTGAACGTAAGTTCGCCATTGCGCCATTTGGCGGCCTTGGCGACAGCGGCCTTGAGCGGCTTGGTCAGCCCGCCAACCAGTTGCTCACTGGCAGCAAATACTAGCATCACACTTTGGCCCTGGCGAAACACCACGCCGCTACCCAAGGGGGTTTCGACGAAGGCGTACTCGCCTAACCCGTAAATGGTGAACTTCAGGTCCCGGAACTTTATCTCCAACTTGCCGCCTTCACGGCTGGGCAATACCGCGGCGCGGAAATGATCCCCGGCTTTTAACTGCAGGCCGGGTTTATCATCCACCACCAATGCAGCCTCGGTGTCGATTTCAGACATATAGAGGTTGTCTGCGGACTGTTCAGTGATGTAGACGAAACGCGACTGAAATAACTTAACCAACTTTGCACGCAAATCCCCCAACACGAAGAGTGCGTGCATATCCAGATTACTGACTGCCAACGAGAAATCCTCAACCAGATGAAAGAACCGGTTGCCATCGCCACCTCCTGGTAGGCCAGGCAGGCGGTACGATGCAAATGCCCTGATATAGATGGTGAGCCGGTGAAAAAGAAAGGACCAGCCAGGGGTCACCTCGCGTAGAGGCGCCGGTGTCTAGGATTCTCATCAAAAAAACGGCTAAAGAAAAGCCCTTTCAAGCATTGGCTGAAAACTAACGAACTCCGCTGGGCTTGTGAGGTTCCAAATAGCCAAGATCGCATCCCTGCACACATGCCATAGGAGCTCCCATGGAAGACGTACATCACAGCCTCGAAAGCCTGTTCAACCAACTTGGCCTTGCCAGCACTGGCGAGGAAATAGACAAGTTCATTGATGACCATCAACTGCCAGCGGAGGTTAAAGTCTCCGAAGCCGAATTCTGGACCGATGCACAGAAAGGCTTGCTCAAGGAAGCCATAGGCGCGGACGGAGAACACGCGATGTGGGTGGACGAACTCAACGTACGCCTTCACCACGATGCCAACCAAACGGCCAGCTAAGGGCCGCACACGGTGGGTACAGCTTCGGTGCCCACCCTGCCGGACCAAGGCGGCGCCATTTGAAGGCCCGCCCTTTGGTCATCAGCGCTCTGTTCAGGCTTGACGCTGGTGGCGATCGATTTGCTCGTGGCGTTCTTGAGCCTCGATGCAGTATTTGGTGGTGGGGCTGATCAGTAAACGCTTCAAGCCAATAGGTTCGCCACTGTCTTCACACCAGCCAAAGGTGTCCTCGGCGATACGGCCCAAGGCCTGTTCAAGCTGCGGCAACAAGCGCTGATCACGCTCGATGGCATTGACCAGCCAGTGCCGCTCTTCTTCAACAGAAGCCGCGTCAGCAGGGTCCGCCGGGGAGTCGAGGCTCTCGATGGCCGAACGGCTCTCGTCGATGCGCGCCTGGGTTTCGACTTTCATGGCCTGCAGCAGCTGGGTGAAATAAGCCTGCTGCTCGGCGTTCATGTAGTCATCGGCCGGCATCGCCAGCAACTTTTCCTTCGTCATTGATATCTCGATAAACCTGGTGAGACGGATCGGTGGACGGCCGCGCCAGCAAGCTGGACGACGAGCAATAGTCAAATGAGGGGCGGGAGTCTACGGGCGCGCGCGGCCAGCGGCAATACCACAGGCTAAAATGGCCAGATTTCCCTTGCCTGCAAAGATGACAGGAAGATGAAACTTAAGGCCCCGGATTTAATAATGAGTCTCATTATGGTATAAAAATATTACTTCATTTCCTGCTTCCCGCGGTGCCTTTCTATGTTAGTCCCCTTCCTGATCATGCTGCGCGAAGGCATTGAAGCCGCGCTGATCGTTGGCATCATCGCCAGTTACCTTAAGCACACCGGCCGTGGTGAATGGATGCCCGCCGTGTGGGTCGGGGTATTTCTCGCCTGTGCGGTGGCGCTGTTGGCTGGAGGCGGCCTGGAGCTGGCCAGCGCAGAGTTTCCACAAAAGCAGCAGGAGCTGTTCGAAGGCATTATCGGCTTGCTTGCGGTAGGCATTCTCAGCTCCATGGTGTTCTGGATGCGCAAGGTCGCCCGGTCCATCAAGGATGCCCTTCATGCGTCTCTGGACCACGCCCTGGCCGGCTCCCGCAACCAGGTGTGGGCGTTGATCGCCATGGTGTTCTTCGCCGTGGCGCGGGAAGGGCTGGAAACGGTGTTTTTTCTTCTGGCCGTGTTTCAGCAGAGCCAGGGCAGTGGCGCCCCATTAGGAGCATTGCTGGGCCTTGCCTGTGCGGTGCTGGCAGGCGTAGCCCTGTACCGGGGCAGCCTTAGCCTGAACCTTGGCAGGTTTTTCCGCTGGACGGGGTTGTTCATCCTGGTGGTGGCGGCCGGCATTCTGGCCAACTCCGTGCAAGCGCTGCATGAAGCTGGGGTATGGAACCGCCTGCAATATGTAGTTGCCGACTGGAGCACCCAGTTGCCAGTAGACAGCCCTGTGGGGGCAGTACTTGCCGGGATGTTTGGTTATCAGGACACGCCAACGGTGAGCACCCTGGGCGCCTGGGCAGGCTACCTGGTCATTGCCCTGGCCCTTTTCTTCGCGCCAGTGGGCGGGCGTCGCTCGCCTGCCGCACCTTCCGCTACTAACGCCTAAGGTCGTACATGTCCAATTCCGCTTCTCGCCCGCCGCGCTTGCTGCGCATGGCCGTGGCTGGCTCCCTGGCGCTGATGATCGCGGCCGGCGGCCTGTTCTACTACGCCGCTCAAGTGGCGGCGCAAAAGCGCAAAACCAATGCCGGCCAGGAAACCCAGGTGACCATCCTGGATCATCGCTGCGAGCCTGAAAACCTCACGCTGCCGGCGGGCAAGGCTGCTTTTCGCATCGTCAATGGTTCAGACCGAGCCGTGGAATGGGAAATCCTCGACGGCGTGCTAGTGGTGGAAGAGCGCGAAAATATCGCCCCAGGGTTGAGCCAACTGATCAACGCCAACCTGGAACCTGGTACCTACGCGATTACCTGCGGGCTGCTCAGCAACCCCCGTGGCACCTTGACCGTTACCCCTACGCCTGAGTCCGACGCTCGGGCCAAGGCACGGCCTTCGCTCACGGCCTTTATCGGACCGCTGTCGGAATACCGGGTGTACTTGAGCCAGCAGGGCACTGCTCTGATCAAGGCCGTAGGCGAGCTGACCAGCGCCATCGAACAGGGCGACCTGGCCCACGCCCGCGCCTTGTATACGCCCGCCCGCGCCGCTTACCAGCGAATCGCACCCGCCGCGCAGCGCTTCGCCGAACTGAACAACGCCATCGATGCCCGGGCGGACTACTTCGAACGCCGCGAACAAGACCCGGCCTTTGGGGGCTTTCACCGGCTGGAATATGCGCTGTTCGGGGCAGCCCCTAATGATGCCCAGGCGGCATTGCCCATTGCGCGCAAGCTGATGCAGGACGTAACCACGCTCAAGGCTCAGCTGTTGGCCCAGCCCATTCCTCCAGACCAATGGGTCGCCATGGTTTCACGTAATGTGCGCACCCTGGCCGACCACTGCTTCAACGGCGAGGAAGAGCGCTATAGCCATCAAGACCTGAGCGGCTTTGCGGCCAACCTGGAGGGCGCCACCAAGGTGATCAACCTGCTGCGCCCGATGGTGGAAAAAACCGCGAGCGACACTCAAGCCGGTATTGACCGCGCCAGCGCAGCCTTGGCACAGGCACTACAAGCCGGCCGCGATGCTACCGGGTACCGCCCCTACGACCGGGTGAACCCCGCGCAGCGCCAGGCCATTGCCGAGCGCGCGCGCGACCTTGCCAACGCCCTGGATGGCATCGACCCGGCCCTTGGCCTGTCCGACCTCTGAAGGCTCTGACCAATGACTGACCGCTCTACCCTCCCCTCACCCGACCGCCGCCGCCTGCTGCTGGGCCTGGGCGCCGCTGGCGCCGCCATGAGCTGCCCAATGTTGGCGCGCGCCAACGAAGGCAAGGTGACCGAGGCGCCCAAAAGCGACCGTACCGAAGACCGCCACGCCTACGAGGGCCTGCACCAAGCCGGCGTCACCACGCCACGACCCGCAGCGGGCATGGTGGTGGCGTTCGATGTGTTGGCCAATGACCGCGCCGACCTGGAGCGGCTGTTCCGTACCCTGGACGAACGCCTTCGCTTTCTGACTCAAGGTGGCCCGGTCGAGAACCTGGACCCAAAGCTGCCGCCGCCCGACTCAGGGATCCTCGGCCCGGTGGTCAGCCCGGACAACCTCACCATCACTGTATCGGTGGGCGCCTCACTGTTCGATGACCGCTATGGGCTCGAAACGCTAAAGCCCAAGCGCTTGAGCCGTATGACCGGCTTCCCCAATGACGCGCTGGAAGAAGACCGCTGCCATGGCGACCTGAGCCTGCAGTTTTGCTCGAACACGCCTGATACCAATATCCACGCGCTGCGCGACATCATCAAGGTATTGCCCGACCTGCTGTTCGTGCGCTGGAAACAGGAAGGCAGCGTGCCTGCTCAGGCGCCAACCAAACCAGGCGAACAGGCACAAAATGCCCGTAATTTTCTGGGGTTCAGAGACGGCAGTGCCAACCCCGATTCCACCAATGGCGCCCAGATGGACCGGTTGGTATGGGTACAGCCTGGGGCCGATGAGCCCGCTTGGGCGGCCCAGGGCAGTTACCAAGTGGTGCGGGTCATCCGCAATTTCGTTGAGCGTTGGGACCGTACGCCGCTTCAAGAGCAAGAGAGTATCTTTGGCCGCCGCAAGGCCAGCGGCGCGCCCATGCAGGGTGGCGATGAGTTCACCCTGCCTCATTACGAGAACGACCCGCAGGGTAAGCTGACCCGGCTCGACGCGCATATTCGCCTGGCCAACCCTCGCACGCCCGGCAGTGAGGCCAACCTGATATTGCGGCGGCCGTTCAACTACTCCAATGGCGTAAACAAGAATGGCCAGCTGGACATGGGCCTGCTGTTTATCTGCTACCAGGCCGACCTGGAAAAAGGGTTTATCACCGTCCAGAGCAGGCTCAATGGCGAACCGCTGGAGGAATACCTCAAACCCACGGGCGGAGGGTATTTCTTCACCCTGCCCGGGGTAAGGGGCCGCGAAGACTTCATCGGCCGGGCGCTATTGCTGGCCGCACCCGATCACGTCACCACCTAACCCAAGGATGCTTCCTCATGAAACAGACATTGCTCGCGTCCATGATCGCCACGACCGTGCTGGCCGCCCCCGTCTTTGCCGCGGCGCCCACCGCGCTCGACATGGTACAGCCGATCTCCGACTACAAGATCTACGTGACTGAGGAAGTGGACCAACTGGTGAGCCAGACCGACGCCTTCGCTCAGGCGGTCAAGGCCGGCGACCTGGCCAAGGCCAAGAGCCTGTACGCGCCCACCCGTGTGCACTACGAGGCTATCGAGCCTATCGCTGAACTGTTCAGTGACTTGGATGCGTCCATCGATTCGCGGGTGGACGACCATGAAAAAGGCGTGACCGCCGAGGACTTCACCGGCTTTCATCGCATCGAGTATTACCTGTTCGAGCAGCGCACCACCAAAGGCGCCGAGGGCTTCGCCGACCAACTGATAAAAGACGTGAAGGACCTCCAGACGCGGATCGCCGACCTCACCTTCCCACCCGAGAAGGTCGTAGGAGGGGCCGCCGCATTAATGGAAGAAGTAGCCGCCACCAAGGTCACAGGCGAGGAAGACCGCTACAGCCACACAGACCTCTACGACTTTCAGGGCAACGTGGAGGGTGCCCAGAAAATCGTCGAGCTGTTCCGCCCACAGATCGAACGTCAGGATAAAGCCTTCGCCGCCAAGGTAGACAAAAACTTCGCCACCGTAGAAACCTTGCTCGCGAAGTACAAAACCCCGGACGGTGGTTTCCAGACCTACGACAAGGTCAAGGAGCGCGACCGCAAGGCCATGATCGGGCCGGTAAACACGCTGGCCGAGGACCTTTCTACCTTACGTGGCAAGTTAGGGCTCAACTAGGCTAACGTTCGGGCCCTGATGCCCAAGCCTAGGCGTTATCAATAATAGCTTTATGCCTGCGGCTGACAGCCGGTTTATAAACGCCCTGCTACCCTTGTTGTAGCGGGGTTTGGCCTTTAAATTGCCTAACCGCGAGCCATTCACGCCCAAGGATGCCCATGGCGCTTAACGATCAGACCATCAGTATGCGCGACGGCGAAGAACTGGACGGCGCGGCTATCGATGCGTGCCTGAAAGCGCATTTGCCTAGTCTCAGTGGTGCACCGAGCATTCGGCAATTTCCCGGTGGCGCCTCTAACCTTACCTACCTGCTGGCCTACCCCGACCGGGAGCTGGTGCTGCGTCGCCCGCCATTTGGCCAGAAGGCTCGCAGCGCCCATGACATGCCTCGGGAATACCACATTCTCGACAAGCTCAGCCGAAGCTTTGGCTATTGCCCCCGCCCGGTACTGTTGTGCAGCGACGAGAGCATCATCGGCGCGCAATTCTATGTCATGGAGCGGCTGCGCGGGATCATTCTACGCAAGGACCTGCCGCCTGAGCTGGGGCTGGATGCCGCCGCCACCACGCTGCTGTGCAAAAGCTTCGTAGACCGCCTGGTGGAGCTGCACAGGGTGGATTACCACGCCTGCGGCCTGAGCGACTTGGGCCACCCTGAAGGCTACGTGAAGCGGCAGGTGGAGGGGTGGTGGGAGCGCTACCACCACGCGCTCACGCCAGACGCCCCGCAGTGGACTGAGGTCATCACTTGGCTACGTGAAAAGATGCCCGCTGAAAGTGGCCGAGCCAGCCTGATTCACAACGACTATCGTTTTGACAACGTGGTGCTCGACCCTGCAAACCCAACGCGCATTACCGGCGTGCTGGACTGGGAGTTAGCGACCCTGGGCGACCCCTTGATGGACCTAGGCAATTGCCTGGCCTACTGGGTCGACGCCACCGACCCAATGCCAGTGCAGGTGACCCGCCGACAGCCAAGTAATGCCCCTGGCATGCTCACCCGGGCACAGATCGTAGCCTATTACGGCGAACGCTCAGGCATAGCCGTGAGCAACTTCGATTTCTATTATGTGCAGGGGTTGTTCCGCCTGGCGGGCATCATTCAGCAGATTTACTACCGTTATCACCACGGGCAAACCCAGGATTCGCGATTCGCTCATTTCATTCATATGAATGGTCTGCTAGAGCGCATGAGCCTACAGGTGATTCACCGCTCCGCCCTTTGACAGGATTTCCCATGGCTAACCACCTCTTCGACCTCACCGGCAAAATTGCCCTCGTATCCGGCGCCAGCCGGGGCATCGGTGAAGCCAGCGCACGGCTTCTGGCGCAACACGGCGCCCATGTGATCGTAGCCAGCCGCAAGCTGGCAGGCTGCCAGGCGGTTGCTGAGGCCATCGTAGCCGATGGCGGCCAGGCCACACCGCTGGCTTGCCATATCGGTGAGCTGGAGCAGATACACGCCACCTTCGAGATGATCAAGGAGCGCTTCGGCCACTTGGATGTGCTAGTCAACAATGCCGCCACCAACCCACAGTTCGGTCATGTCTTGGACACAGACGTTGGTGCCTTCCAAAAAACCTTGGACGTGAACGTTCGCGGCTATTTTTTTATGTCTGTCGAGGCCGGCAAGCTGATGCGCGGCCAGGGTGGTGGCAGCATCATCAACGTCGCTTCGATCAATGGAGTGTCCCCTGGCATATTCCAGAGTGTGTACTCCATGACCAAGGCCGCCGTCATCAATATGACCAAGGCTTTCGCTAAGGAGTGCGCACCCATGAATATCCGTTGCAACGCACTGTTGCCCGGCCTCACCGACACCCAGTTCGCATCGGCCTTGGTGAACAACGAGCAAATCCTTACCCAAGCCCTGGCCCAGATTCCATTAGGCCGCGTCGCCGCTCCCAGCGAAATGGCAGGTGCGGTGCTGTACCTGGCCAGCTCAGCCTCCAGCTACACCACCGGCGCTGCCCTGAATGTGGACGGGGGGTATTTGGCTTAGCGCTACAAGCTATGAGCTATTGACTTGAAGCTTGCAGCTTCCCAGTGCCCAGCTAGAATGCGGCACTCCTTCGCAAGCAGTATGTGCCATGCCCTTCGACCTTAGCGTTGCCCCTCTTACCCTGGCCATTCTGGCCGGGGTGGCCTTTCTTGCCGGTTTTATCGACGCCATCGCCGGTGGCGGCGGCCTCTTGACCACGCCCGCCTTGCTTACCGCGGGGCTGCCCCCGCACCTGGTGTTGGGTACCAATAAGCTCAGCTCCACCTTCGGCTCGGCCATCGCCAGCTATACCTACTACCGCCGCAAACTGTTCCAACCCCAACAGTGGCGCCACGGGCTGATCTGTACCGCCATTGGCGCGCTGATCGGCGCGGTAGTGGCCCATTACCTACCCGCAGAGTGGCTGAACAAGATGCTGCCAGTGATCGTGTTCGCCTGTGGCCTTTACCTGCTGTTCGGAGGTACTCCCAAGGCGCCCCTGGACAGTAACGCGCCTATCCGCAAAACCTGGCAAGCTCCCCAAGGGTTGGGCCTGGGGTTCTACGATGGCGTGGCCGGGCCCGGTACCGGCGCGTTCTGGACCGTCAGCAGCCTGCTGTTGTACCCCATCGACCTTGTCAAGGCCAGTGGCGTGGCGCGCAGCATGAACTTCGTCAGTAACGTCGCAGCCTTGTTTGTGTTTGTCGTGTCTGGCCAGGTGGACTGGATCATTGGCCTGACCATGGGCGGCAGCGTGATGGTAGGAGCGTTCTTTGGCGCGCGTACTGCGATCAGCGGCGGCGCGGCCTTCATCCGCCCGGTATTTATCACTGTGGTGCTGGCCTTGACTGTGCGTCTAGCTTGGCAGCACTGGTTCGGCCAGGCCTAGCCTGCGTGCCACATACACATCGATCAGGTAGCGGGCAATGGACCGCGCTGCCGGCAGCGGCGGTAGCGCGTGTATGGAGAACCAGCGGGCGTCCTCGATTTCGTCCTCCTGCGGGATGATATCGCCGCTGGCGTATTCGGCATGGAATCCTAACATCAGCGAATGAGGGAACGGCCAGCACTGGCTGCCCAGGTACTGAAGGTTGCGCAGCTCTACGCTGACCTCTTCGCGCACCTCACGAATAACGCAGGCCTCGGCGGACTCCCCCGGCTCGGCAAATCCGGCCAACGTGCTGTACACCCCGCTGACGAAGCGCGGGGAGCGCGCTAGCAGTACTTCATCACCACGGGTGATCAGCACGATCATGCTGGGGGAAATCCTCGGGTAACTGCGCAGCCTACAGCGCTCACAGTGCATGGCCCGCTCGCCAGGCACTTGCGTCATGGCCTGGCCGCAGCCGCCACAGAAACGGTGTTCGCGAGCCCAGGTGGCGATCTGGGCCGCATACCCGAGTATCTGGTAATGCAGAGCGTCCCCATCCAGCATAAACGGCCGCAGCCCTTGCCACTGACACCCTGGTACCTGCACCGGGCCTTCGAACTCAATCAGGTACACCGCCTGGCCGTCCAAGTGGCCAATGCCATGTTCAAAAGAGATCGGCACACCCAGGGCTTTGAGCCAGCCTCGATCGAACAGTACCCCGTTGTGGTTGAACATAAAGCCTTCTGGCCCTTTCACCACGGCCAGGCCGCCGGGTGCTTGAGTGTCGAGTACAGCGGTGATCCAGCGGTGAACCATGTACACAATCCTGCCGATAGCGGCGCGGTCAGTCGTCGAACCGCGCGGTCTGTTTGTTCAGGGCCGCAGCCATGGCCAGCTTCAGATCCACTGACTGCAACATGGCGGCATTCCAGGTAGCCACGTATTCCAACCCGTCGGCGATGGAGTGGTCTTTCATGTAATTGAGCATGCGCTTGGTGCCGGTAACGGCGAGGGGGGATTTTTCCGCGATCTGCTGGGCCAGCGCCAGCACGCCTTCAAGCAACGTCTCCTGATCGGCATACACGTGGTTGACCAACCCGATCGCCAAGGCTTCCTGGGCCCCTACTTCGCGCCCGGTAAAGGCCAGCTCACGCAAAACCCCCTCCCCAATCAAACGCGGGAGCCTCTGCAGGGTGCCCAGGTCCGCCGCCATGCCCATGTCCACTTCCTTGATGGCAAAGCGTGCATCCTGGGCACAATAGCGCATGTCGCAGCTAGCAATCAGGTCTACCGCGCCGCCAAGGCAATACCCTTGGATGGCCACAAGTACTGGCTTGCCGCACTGCTCCACCGCGGTCAAAGCCGCCTGCAAGCCAAGGATCTTGCGCCGTAGCAAGCGGGCATTGCGGCCCACGTCAGAGCCCAGTTCAGCAGCGATCTGCGCCAGCATCGCCAAATCGATACCCGCACTAAAATGCGCGCCGGTACCGCTAAGCACCGTGGCCCGTATGTCATCCTGTGTATCGATTTCGCTAAAAACACGCTGAAGTTCGTCCCAGAGCACTGCATTGATGGCGTTGCGCTTTTCCGGGCGATTGATCTGCACGTGCATGACCTGCCCGTGCCGTTCCAGGCATAACCCTTGATACGCTGTCACTGGCGCCGCCCAGGGGCACGAGGCAGGATAAAACACGCGATGGCCTGGGCCACGCCGTCTTCTTCGTTGCTGCCAGCCACTTCATCGGCAGCCGCCCGTACGTCTTCAGATGCCTGCGCCATGGCAATGGCCAGCCCCGCTCGCTTGAACATCGCCACGTCATTATGGCCATCACCCAATACGGCCGTGTTTTCAAGGCTGACGCCCATCAACTCGGCCACACGGGTGAGCGCTACGCCCTTGTCCGCCGCTAAGGCAGTGATATCCAAATAATAAGCCTGGGACCGTGCGGCATGGGCCTTGCCTGCCAGCACCGGTTGGATCTGAGCCTCAAGGCTGGCAAGCAACTCGTGGTTGGCGGTCGTTGCCACAATTTTCTGCACCTGTTCAAAGTACGGGGTGAAATCATCCACCTGCACAGCGTCATAGCCCAAGGCATGACGTTCGGTTTCAAGGTAAGCAGCGCTGAAGTTCTTCAGCAACCAGTCCTCCCCTGAGAACAACCATACATCTACCGGGTAGTCATCGAAGAATTCAAGGGCCGCTTTCACCACCGTAGGGTCAATGGCATGGCTTTCCAACACTCGCCCATCGGGGTACACCAGGCGGCCCCCGTTAAAGCCCGCAAGGGGTGTGGTCACGCCCAACGCCCGGGCCTGCTCCAGCATGGCCCGCGGTGGGCGGCTACTGGCGAGGGCAAATTGCACACCAGCTGCCCCCAAGGCCTTGACGGCCTCAACCACGGCCGGTGCCAGGCTGTGGTCCCGGCGCAGCAAGGTGCCGTCCATGTCGCTCAGTACCAACTCGATCATGGTGCTCATCCTAAGGCGTGCCAGGCACGGCCATCACGGGCCAGCAGCTCATCAGCGGCCTCGGGGCCACTGGTACCGGCTGGGTAGCTTTCCAGGGCAGCGCCCTCGTGCCAGGCATCGAGCAATGGCTGCACCGCGCGCCAGCCATTTTCAATGTTATCCGCCCGCTGGAATAAGGTTTGATCGCCTGTGAAGCAGTCGTATAACAGGGTTTCGTAGCCAGTGGAGGGCTGCATCTGGAAGAAGTCCTTATACGCAAAGCCAAGCTTAACGTTATCAATGACCAGCGCCGGCCCTGGGCGCTTGGCCTGCAAATCGAACCACATACCTTCGTCGGGCTGGATCTGAATATGCAGGAAGTTAGGCTTGATATAATCCACGTTGGTATCGCGGAATTGCGCGTAGGGCGCGGCCTTGAAGCAAATGGCGATCTGCGTGTCCCGCACGCCCAGGCGCTTGCCGGTGCGCAGGTAAAACGGCACGCCCATCCACCGCCAGTTATCAATCATCACCTTGAGCGCGACATAGGTTTCCGTTTGGCTGTCAGGGTCTACCTTGGGCTCTTCGCGATAGCCTGGCATGCCCTGATCGCCAGCGGCGTATTGCCCGCGCACCGAATTGGCCTTCGCTTCTTCGGCCGACCATGGGCGAATCGCGCCTATCACCTTGGCTTTCTCGCCTCGCACGGCATCGGCGCCAAAGGCTGCGGGCGGCTCCATGGCTATCATCGCCAGCAGCTGGAACAGGTGGTTGGGCACCATGTCGCGTAAGGCGCCGATCTGGTCATAAAAAGTACCACGGGTTTCTACGCCCACCGCTTCGGCGGCGGTAATTTGCACGTGATCGATGTAGTGATTGTTCCAAAAGGCCTCGAAAATGCCGTTGGAGAAGCGATTGACCATGATGTTCTGTACGGTTTCTTTACCCAGGTAGTGGTCGATCCGATAAATCTGCCGCTCGGTCATCACGTCCAAAAGCTTACGGTTCAGCTCCTGGGCCGTGGCCAAATCCGAACCGAATGGCTTTTCCACCACCACCCGCCGATAGGCATCAGGCTGCTCGTAGAGCAAGCCGGCCCTATTCAGGCGTTGGGAAACCTCTGTGAAGAAACGAGGCGAGGTTGCAAGGTAGAACACGGCGTTGGGCGTGCCATTGGCCTGCAAGGTGCGGGCAATGGCCTGATAGGTATCGTCGCTGGTAAAATCCCCTGTCACGTAACTGATGCGTTTGGCCAAAGGGTCCCAAATAGCGGGGTCTATGGCCGTGTCAGCTTGCTCGGGGTGTTTGGCACGCACTTGCTCAACGATAAACGACTTGAGCCGCTCGGCAAATTCCTGGTCTTCAACCGGGTTGTGGTCCACGCCTACGATGTGCATCTGGGAGTCTAGCAGCCCGTCACGGGCCAGGTTGTAAAGCGCCGGCATCAGTAGCCGCTTGACCAGGTCGCCATGGGCACCAAAGAGGAACAGGGTTGCTGGGGGAGCCGGATCGGCTGTGGTCTTGCCTCGCTTCATACTGCTGTCTCCAGCGTCGATGGGCATGCGATGCGCGACCAGGGGGCGCGCAACCTTGGTACACCATAGCCCCGACGCGCCGCCAGGGCCATGGCGGTAAGCGTTACTTCTTCACTTCAATGTGACCGCCGAAACCGAACCGCATGGCAGACAGCATTTTGTCGCCGTAGGTGGCTTCTTGGCGGGAGCGGAAACGTGCAAAGAGTGAGCTGGCCAGCACGGGTACGGGCACGGCTTGCTCTACGGCCGCATCAATGGTCCAACGCCCTTCCCCGCTATCGGACACGGCGCCTGAGTATCCTGCAAGCTCGGGATCGGAAACCAAAGCATCGGCGGTAAGGTCAAGCAGCCAGGAAGACACCACGCTGCCACGGCGCCACACCTCGGCGATTTCCGCCAGGTTGAGGTCGTAACGCTGGTCTTCAGGCAACTGTGGAGAGTTCTTGGTTTTGAGAATATCGAAGCCTTCGGCGAACGCCTGCATCATTCCGTATTCGATCCCATTGTGGATCATTTTCACGAAATGGCCCGCCCCGGCGGGGCCTGCATGGATATAGCCTTTTTCGGCACGCACATGTTCGTCTTGACGGCCTTTAGTGCGAGGAATGTCACCAATGCCGGGCGCCAAGGTCTCGAACAAGGGTTCCAAACGTTCAAAGACGTTCTTCTCGGCGCCAATCATCATGCAGTAGCCACGGTCCAGGCCCCACACACCGCCTGATGTCCCGACGTCCACGTAATGCAACTGTTGACTGGCCAAGGCTTTGGCCCGACGTGCGTCGTCCTTGTAGAACGTATTGCCGCCATCGATGATCACATCGTCTGGTTCCAGCAAGGCTGCCAGCTCATCAATGGTGTGCTCGGTAGCGTCACCCGCGGGGAGCATGACCCATACCGCACGGGGCCGCTGCAGTTGCTCGACCAAGTCGGCCAGGCTCTGCGCGCCCTGGGCGCCATTGGCCGCCAAGGCCTCTACTGCCTGCTGGCTGCGGTCATATACCACCGTGTGATGGCCGTTGCGCATGAGACGTCTTGAAATGTTCCCACCCATGCGCCCCAGTCCCACGATTCCCAATTGCATGCCGGTAACTCCAAGAAATGTAAGAAAAGCCGTTACAGCTTATCGCAGCCCGCCGCAGAAGGTTAGTCCGGAGCATATCAGGAAGGTTTCAATGGGGTTGGATTCACGTCCCGACGAACGGCAAAATAGCGCAAAGCTGCGCGCGACATGGCTTTGACGTCATTTACCCGCCACAACTCAAAACCACCCTAAAGAAAAAAGTTCCCAAACACGATTAAAGAATCCAGAATCGGAACCGATCAAGTAAGTAACCCGGCGGGGAACCCCCCACGAGGTATTTACTTAACGTAGTGGTCCGCCATCTCGAGGTGTGCAATGGGTAACGTAGCCGTAGCAAAACAAATTCAAACCCTGTATGTGACTATCCGTCGCGACGAACTGCACGACCTGAAGGCCGAGCGCGATCAACTTCAGCGCAAAGTGGCCCAGCTTAGTGCCATGCTGCCAAAGCCTGCCATCACCACCCGTGGTAAGGTAGCGATCGCTCAGCTCGCCTGATGCAGTGCGCACAGGCACGGTGCCCGCCGTGCCTGGCGACATAGATCTCACTGCTGATTCAAGAACAACTCCCTCGCTGTACCTGGGTCGATCCTGCTTCGATAGATCCTCACCACTTCCGTGTTACTTGCCGCCTGTGCCATCTGTGTGCTCAAGCCCACGAACCGCTGTGTGACGGTCTTTAGATGTGCCGCCAGGTACTGTCCGTCCGGGGTATCCACACTCGGGTAATGGAAATGCGCATACCACAGCGTATGGCCGCCGACCTCGTCAATGGCGTACTCCTGCACAATGTCCTTGCGCTTGCCTTTTCCCTTTAGCGCTACTCGCCCACCCAAGCGTCGAATAGTCACCTGGTTTTGCTCGATCAGGTAACGTACCCGAGCCGCCGTGGGCAAGGCCGTCTTCGTCAAGCTTATACGCAACCGCTTCCCTTCCTGGGTCAGCCGCACGGCGATATCTCGCAAGGCACGCGCCTTCAGCTCGGCACTCGGGTAACCCGGCCCGCCTACATCGGTCTCGTTGATCCGAGTCAACGCCTGCTCAATCCGGCCGGCGGTACCAAGCAGGTCCCGCGCCGTATTGCTCAGCATTTCTTCCAACTCCACTGGAATACGCGTGACTTGGGCCAATCGCGGGGCTTGCTCCAGCTGTCGAGTCGCACTGGCAAGGCGCCGGTCTGCTTCAGCCATCAGGCGATCTACGTCAGCCCTGCTGGCCGAGCTCCGTTCCGGCTCGGGGCGTGGCACCTCCTCCTGTACCCAGTCGCCCCGGTGCGGGTCTTTGGAAAAGCGTGCCACAACCGAGTCATCCAAAGGCGATACCACCTCAGCCACTTCCTGCGCCGGGCGCTCGGGCAGCTTGCGGACCCTGGCCATGAGTGGCCCACGGTTACGGGTGCTGATCACCCGTTGCCCGCTTCCCGACGCGCTCGCCGCCGACGACGGCTGCGCGCGGGTGGCCGAGGCGCCAGCGCGGTCAGTTTTCATCAGGCTGATCAGGCGGGTTTCAGCCTTCTCCCGAAGCGCCGTGACCAGCGGCACCAAATGATCCATCTGCGTAGTGACATATTCTGGCTGAAGCGTCTGCTTGAGCCAGTGCACCGTGTCCTCGGCGGCTTGATAGGTGGCAATGACCCCATCGAGCAGTTCGATTTCTTGTGTCTCGCTGACAGTAGCGCCAGCGGCCAGCGCTTTGTGGGTGTTCAAGCCCAGGGCCAAGGGCGTCATGGCTTCGCGAAACGCATCCCGCGCGGGCTGATCATTCTGCATCGGCTCCTCAAGCAGGCTCAGCTGGATGTAAGACCTGAGCACCTGGTACTCCACCTGGCTGCGGAAGTTGGAAAATTTCGGCTTGAGCTGCTCCAGCACGCGGGCGCCGAACACCGGTATGTCTCGCAGCTGGCTCAGCCGCTCCTCCAGGCGGCCACGCCAGCGCTCGGCGGCCGCGGCTCCATCGGCCTGTTGGTGAAGAAAGGCGAACCAGTGCCGGGTCTGCTCGGCCGTCATCTCGCCGGTATCCTGCCCGTGTATGGCCATGGCCTCATTGGCCTGCAAGCTGTCCACCAACGCCTCGCGGGTCAGGCTCAGATAGTAGCCGCACATATTCGCCTCGGCGGCCAAGGCGGTGCTCAAGTGCTTGGCAAAGTCGGTGAGCGCGATTTTCTTGCCGATGGCTTCGTATGCGGTGCGCAGGCGCAGACTGGCCTGGAACGCCTCTTCCAAACGTTGCTGTTCCTGAGCACGGCGCGCCCTCGCTGCTGGCAGGTCATTGGCCCGAATAGCGTCGTTGATCGCCTGTTCGCCCTCCGTTCCTTGCGCGCGCATCTGCTGATAGGTCTGCTGAATTTGCTCCAAGTACTGATTGGCCTGGACACGCAACTGCTCGTTGAGTTCGCGCTGCTGTTCGATACGGCGCTTGGGCGCGCCTCCATGCAGGCGCAAGCGCAAGTCGAACGACCAGTGACCGGCCTCATCACGACGCAGCCAAGGGCCCGGCGCTGCTCGGTCAGCGACATTAATCACCCTGGCTTCGCCGTCCCCAGGGGTGACTTCGAACAACTGCCCACCCACCCGCGCAACCCAGCGCTGGCCGTCATGGATCAGCCCTCGGAATGGCCCGGTGGAGACCTGCGGAGGAAGGGTTTCGGTTACTGTTACCGCCAAGGCGGACAAGCGCTGGCGCATCTGCGCGGTCAAGCTTGCACGGGGGTTTGCCCAACTGAACTGGGGCACTGGCGCAACCGGGGCTGGCTCGCCTACCCCATCTCCCCCCGCACTGTGCGGGATGTCGGCAACTGATTCGCCAAGCGCCCCATCAACCCCTGTGGTCAACAGGGCCAATGCCAGATCAAGGACCACTTCCTCACTGTCGAAGGCTTCGGCTTCGCCTGAGGGGCCCACGCTATTGAAGTGATCGCTCAGCGCGTGGCCTAGCTGGATCAGCCAGGCAGCGCTGGCAGCGACCCCGCTGAAAAGAGGCACCAGTTGGTTAAACAGCAGCCAGCTCAGTTGCCGGGCCGATCGCCAGAAGCTCTCCTCAGTGCTTACGGTCTGACGGTCCGCGGCCAAGCTAATGGCCTGGACCACCCCGTCATAGAAGGCGTCCAGTGGTGCCCCAGTCAACTCCACAGGCGCGAGCCTCGCGGGACTCACGGCCGGCTCCGGCGCGAACTCGCTACCCAAACCGAAGCGCAGCCAGTGCGGTGCGCGCAATCCGCCATTGCGGTACCTTGTCGCCGCGGTATCGCTTAACCAGGCGAGCACCGCCTGCTGCAGCTGGGGCTCTTCGATAATGGCCTGCATCAGGCTTGCCTGGTCTTTAAACTGACGCAGTGGCACGGGGCCCAAGGGCGCATAGAGCACCACAGGACCGTCGCTTTCCGGGGCCCAGCAAACAAACATACCTATCACTTGGTCTGGCGCCGCGCCTGGCGTAGCCTCCAAAGCCAGCTGCGCCACTACCGGCCCAGGCCTGTCGCCTTGGAGTGCGCAAACACGCCGCACCAGTGCGACCCCCCTTTCGTCAAAGCCGTCTTCGCGCAGCTTGGTCTCCAGCGCCAGTAATGGCAGTTGAGCCGCCACCATGATCTTGAAGGCCATTCGGCGTTGCTGGCCCTCTGTGCCAACCGTAAAGGCGTTGCGCAGCAGCTTGATGTAGTTGCCGCCTACGTCTACCTGCTTCACCAAGGCCAAGGCGCTTGTGTCATCCAGCCAGGCCGGCACCACCTTGCCAGGCCGTGCGCTTACCTTCATCCAGCCAGCCGGTCGCCCGCCCGTATTGAGCAGGCTTAGGTCAACCAAACCCAGCTGTCGCTCATCGTAGGTAATGGTGCCGCCACCGCCGGCAATGCTGAGCAGGTCATCGTCTGTGCGGGAGTAAACAGTAACCTGAACATCTTCCACATCGCTCAGCGGGGCATTGGGATGTTCGATTGCGATCTGCTGGGTCAGGCGGTCCCGGGCATACTGCTCCACCGTAGGGATTCCAGAGAGAAAGCCGGCACTGCCCAGCGCCTGCTGCGCACGTGCCACGTGTTGCAAGCCCAGGCCGTAACGCAACTGGTCAATGTCACTGGCCCCTCCAAGCCATTGCGGGAGGCGCTGACGGACTGCCTGAATGCGTACCTGGCGCCCTGCGCGGTCGAGCAATACTGCGGCCGGGAACACGTTCATGGCCGTTTCAAAGGTGGCCGTATCCACCCGTTCAGTCTGCAGGCGCGCGGCCAGGGCGCGTTGAGTACGCAGATAATCGGCCAGCACGGCACCGGCCCAGACGCTGCACAGATCCAACCCAGGCAATGCGGCCTGTTCTGCCCCCCTTTTAAGGGCGAGCGAAGGCCCTCCAGGCAACGCCTGGCCCAAGTAGCCAGCCAGGGCAGCAGCGGTGCCAAAGCGTGTCCAACCTTGCGGCGGATCAAACACCATCCAGAACGGCCGCGGGTTGTCCCCCTCTATCAACAGCAGCGGTAGCGGCTTGCCCACGGCATGAACTACCCAGGACCTTCCTTGATCGGTTGTCTGCGCAGGCGATGCCTCGGCCGTGGAAGCCGCCAGTTGGCGATCGACCAGGGCGACTTGCGCCGCGCTCATCTGGCCGAATGCACTTGCCGTACGCAGGCTTTGGCTGGCCAGCTGCCGAACATGTTCGGCCAGCCAGGCCCACGGGGTCTGGCCATCAGGCCCCGGCTCGCTCCAGAAGCAGGCCATACGATCACTCCAGGCTTCTAGGAAAAACCGGCCAGCCAGGTCAATCTCCTGCCCTACCACGGACAAGTCGGCGGTCAGGTGCCTGGGGTACTCGCTCCCGTCCTGGTCGGTCAGAAAGTCGTTCTCCGGCGACAGCTGCAACGGCGTATTTGCCAGATGACGGCAATAAACCGCGTTAATCAGCGGCTCATGGATATAGCCGGAAAATATCGCCTGGCCCTGGCGGGTTCGCCACAAGCCGCGAGCGAGCGTCAGCTGTTCCGGGGATACGGGTTCTTTGATCGCTTGGCCAAGCCTGGGCCTGAGCAAGTCACAGATGACCTGGGCGAGCGTGGGGCGGCTGGCCAGACGGCGGCTGACCGAGCCGGTGAAAGGTTGAGTGTGCAAATCCGAGCGAGTCAAGGTGGAGCTCCTCTAATAACGGAGCCCCAGTCTTGATCGCCGCCTTGATGGCTGGGTGGTAAAGGTCTACTGCGCGGGCAAATGCCTCTATGGCAACGACAGAAACAGCGTTCTGGCAAGTGCCGGGTCAATCCGGCTTCGGTAGATGCTTACCACTTCCTGATCGCTGCGTGCTTGCTGTAGTTGCCGCTGATAGCCGTCATAACGTTGAGTAACCGTTTTCAAGTGTGCGGCGGTATAGCGTTCAGGAGCAGCGGTAAGGGTGTCGTAATGAAAGTGCGCATACCACAGCGGGTGCTTGTCACGGTCCAGGATCTCGTATTCCTGAACGTAGTCTCGACGCCCTTCGCGCCGCAATTGCACACGCGAGCCAATGCGGCGGATGCTCACCTCCCCGGCCCGCAGAAGAAAATCCACCCTCCCGGCGGTGGGCATCAAACTTTTACTTAGCTCGATACGCGCCGCCGTTCCAACGCGCCTGGCTTCAGCCGCCTGGCTGCGCAGGCTCAGCGACTTCACTTGCGCCGAACCGCGTTCTTCGGTCGGAGCATCGGTGGCGTTCACCCGGGTCAGGGCCTCTTCTATCTTTTCAGCCAACTCTTCCAGCCGCTGGGCCCGGCCGTGATAGAGGTCTTCGATATCAGCGGGTATACGCGTGACCTGCTTGAGCCGCTTGAGCTCGCGCAATTCCCGTTGCGCGGCGGCAAGCGCCTGCTCAGACGCCCGAATGAGTGTATTGAGGCGCAGATGGGCATCAGGCGCGGGTGCGGGTGCGGGTGCGGGCTTGGGTTCTACCTTTCGCCAAGCGCCAGCAAGGCTGTCTTGACGCCAGCTTGCCAACACCTGGCCACTGCCCAGCACTTCGGCGATCCGGCCCTGCTGGTCGTCCGCAGGGCGAACATGAGCCATGAACGTTTCACCGTCGGCCGTTTGGATCAGCTGGAGCTTTGCCGAAGCACTTGCCTCGCCGCCTGGTTTATCCTCCGCCGTGGCGGGCCGCTGTGCGCCGGGCTTGCTGGCCGGTTTAGGCGCGGGCTGAGGTCGAGGCCGCGCCGAGGGGCGCGGGTGTTGCCGCGCCGAGGGGCGCGGGTGTTGCCGCGAAGAGCCGGCTTGCTCACTCGTTTCGGCACGAATGAACTCGCCCATTCGCCGCTCGGCATCCTTGCGCAGTGTAACGGTAACGGCCGCGAAGCGCTCCAAGGCAGTAGACCGATGCTCCTGGGCCAGCGTCTGGCTAAGCGCCTGCGCCGCATCCTCGCCACGCTGATAGGCGAGCGCCGCGCTATCGAATACGCTTATCCGCTCTTGGGCTGTGAGCGCACCATTTTCCACGGCGTCGGCATGGGAAGCGGAATGGACCAGTACGGGGTCCAGCGCCGTGTATACTTCCTCGGCCAGCGCAGGGGAATCACGTAGCGGCTCCAGGGCCTTGGATAGCCGGCAGTAGGCCAGTGACGACCACAACTGGGGAAGAGAGACAGACAGGGCCGCTTTGTCGGCGTTTTCTATCAGAAGCCGTTCACCAACGCCAGGGAACGCGGCGAGTCGTTTCATTGTGTTGTGATGGGCTTGAACATCGTTGGCGGTGCGCTCCAGCAGCGTTTCGAACTGGTCAAGAAACGCCCGCCAGGCACTAGGGTTAGCCGTTACTCTGGCCTCGAATTGTGCTTCGCTGGTGTGGAGTAGAGGCGATTGCTGCAGAAGATCACGGCTCAGCTCTGTAAGGTTTTCTATCAGTGGTTTGCTAACATTGAGCAATCGTTCCAGAAGAAAACACTGGCGCTCGGCAAACTCGGTAAGCGGCGTCTGCGCATGCAAGGCCTCGTAACGGTCTATCACCTCCAGACACTCACGGTGGCCTTTGCTCAGCACCTCGTCCAATGCACGCCGGCCTTCAATCAGGGCCTCACCCCGCGCTGGAGCACGCTCCAACTGCTCTGCCAAGGCATTGGCCTGATCACGCACGGTGTCGAACACAGGTATGGCCTGTGCCCAGATTTGCTCGGCCTGCGCCCGAATTCGTTCGTTCTGCCGTCGCCGCGCCTCGATCCTGCGATTCGGCCCTCCGCCCAGCAGCCGCAGGCGCAGATCCAACACCCAGCGACCGGTTTCGTCACGGCGCAAATAAGGGCCGGGCTGCCCGTCAGGCCCGATGATGCGAGGCGTATCACTCTCTAGGTTTACCGCATAGAAATCATCTTCCCATTTCACCAGCAGTTGGTCCTGATGCAGGTAAAGCCCTTGAGTAGGGCCATGCGGTATGACCCTCAGCCCATGCTGCGGGGGCCTAGCTCTCAGTGCCACCAGTGCCTGGCGCTGCCGGGCGTCCAGCACAAGTTCCGCGCTGCTCCAGCTGACTTCCAGCGCTCGCGGCCGGAGGTAGGCTCCTTTCTCCTCGGCCACCGCCTCGACCAACGTGGACACCCTAGGCGGTGCCGGCGGACGCAAGCCCGAGCGGACTTCAGGCCAGGGCGCCAGGCTGCCTTCCTCAATCTCTGGCCGGGTAACTTCTGCGCCACTCAACCCTTCGCCGGTATAGGTCGGCTCCCGAGGCTCATCAAGGGGCCAATGCGCCCTTTCGCTTACCAGCAGCAGTACGATGCTGAACAGCAAATCATTGCGCGCTTGCTGGCGCTCGCCTCTTGAGTTGTCCTTGGCTTTCAAGTAATCCGCGAACTGGTCACTGAGCTGAATCAACCAGCCAGCCGCCGACAGCGGACCATTGAATACCGGCAACAGGCCATTGAACAATGTCCATGAGAGTGTGCCCAGGGAGACCCAAGCGTCTTCGGCATTGGATATTGATCGACGCTCGGCCGCATCGATGATGGCCGCGACCACTTGGCAATAAAGGGTGTCCAGCACCGGCGTGTCGAGCGGCGTAAGCAGTGGGCGGGCCGGAACAGGTCGCTGAAGCGGCGCGAACTCATCGCCCAGGCCGAAGCGCATGACCCGCGGCTGGCGCCATCCGCCCTGGCTATAGCGAGCACGCCCAAGATCAGTCATCCACCGCAGCGCTTCATCCTGCATCTCACCGGGCGCCGCAAGGTCCTCCCAGAGCGCATCCAGGGAGCCGTACTGGCGCAGCTGGTCTGCGTTTAACGGGCGATAAAGCACGCAACACCCGCTCGGTTCGCCGGTGCGGATAAAAACGTAGGTCGCGGCGATAGGATCAACCCCGAAGCTTTCGCCCGCGGTAACGCCCAACGCCATCAGGCGGGTCGTATCTTCCGCTGGCTTGGCACCCACGCCAGCCATGATCAGTTCATAGCCGTGGCGGTCGAAACCGTTGTGATGCTTAAGTACCAACTCCCACGCCAGTAAGGGCAACTGCATGACCACTTGGTGGCAGAATAGCGCCCGGCGCCCGGCTGCTTCAGGGCCTTCAAGCAGGCGTTCGCGCAACAGCCGCGGATAGGCGCCGCCCACGTCGATGCCGCGGATCAACCCTTCGAGGGCATCACCGTCCAACCAGGCCGGGAGCGTCGTGCCCGGCTTGGGCGCGACCTTCAGCCAGCCCAGGCTTTGTGAGGACAGGTTGTTGATGGCCAATTCGACCACATCCACGGGGTCTTCCCGCAGCTCCGGTTCCCAAGGACCGCCGGCGGCAGCGACCAGGTCTTTCATCACGTAGACTCGGGAGGCAGCAATGTTGTCAGGGTTTAACGGTGGCCCTTCCGGATGCAGGCGCGCGGCCTCCTCGCCTAGACGGGCCTGCGCATACGCTTCCAGGCTTGGAACCCCCCCCAGAAACCAATTGCGCTCAACCAAGGGTTCGCTAAGCGCGACCTGTGCAAGCTTCACGGCATATTGCCAGCGATCCCTGGCCGAAGCTTTTCTCAACCACTGGGGGAGCCGCATCTGCAACCAGCGGTTGGTTCCCCGTTGTACTTGCGCGTCAAGCATAAACAACCCAGTCAGGCCATCGCTGGCCACCCCCAGGGCATCACCAGAAAAGTGGCCCGCTTGCTGCGGTAGCGATGTCACAAAATACCTGACCTGAATCAGCTGGGTCTGCAACAACGTTCGGGCCAGGGCGTTGAAAACGTCACCCTCTACCTTCAACGGGCGTACGTGCGACGCGGCAAGGGAGGCTTTATTACCCAGGCGACGGTTGACGTCGGCGAGCAGCGCTTGCGACGAGGGAAGCCAACGAAGGCCAGCCCCAGGAGAAAACGCAATGAAACGCTCGGCCCCCGACCGCGTAAGGGTCAAGAGCAAGTGCGGATCAAGTTCGGCATCGAAAGGTATGGCCAGGTTCGCCTGTTCGAGCTGAACCAGCGTCGGAAGCACTGTTATCCCGGCCGCCGTTATAATTTCGGTGTTTCCCGGAGTGCGCGCCGCTACCATCATGGCAGCGTCATAAGCGTCCTGGGGAAGCCTTTCGGCTAATCGCGCGGTCTCCAATGCGTGGATGAATGCCCTGCACAAGTAATCGCCCATCCAGGCCCAGTGGGTCTTGCCATGAATATCAGCAGCGCTCCAATAGGTCGCCAAGGCTTGAGCAAACGCGTACTCCAGCGACGGTCGTACCGCGTCCAGTTCTTCGGCAAATCGGCCCAGGTCCATCTGCATCGGTACCCAACGCTCTCCTTCGCGGCGCAGAGCAAGCTGGTAGTCCTTGACGATCGTCAATACGCCATCACGTGCGAACAGGTCTACCACCAGGTCCGGGAGCGCAAGATGCTGGGTTTCACCTGTGGGGGATACTTCCGGCGGCCAGCCCAGGGCGACATCATTCGGGTCAAGGGTGATCGGCGGTGTCAACTGGGCCAAGGCCTGCGCCGCGAGGGAGGACGCCACAGACCGCAGCACCGGGAGTTGACTGAAGCGCTTTACCGCTTCGCCGGTCAACGGCGAGGCGTCGGATAGGGTTGTCATAAGGGGGGAAGTAAGCGGCATGACAGTCTCCATGAGTAAGGAGCCGTCATACAACCTTGCCCTACACAGCGGCAGGTGTTAACCGGTTACCGCCTGTTCTCTGCGCGCCAGGAGATCACGTTTCTTCCAGGCTTAATAAAGCTTGTAAGTCGCAGTAAAAAGGCGAGAAATCCGAAACTTCTGAATGGCGCCCGGGTCAGCTTAACAGTGAGTGGCACGCGTCTGCGGATAGGCCCCCTCACCCACCCCAGGAGCGTTTTACACCTCGGCGGCAACGCTGGGGAAACGGCCAAGTACCCGGCCGTGGGGTCGGATAAAAAATAGATCCGCCAGAAGTCATTTACGCTACGGGAGAGAGTTTAATGATCAGTGCCGCTGTCGAGACACACGGAAAACGTTTCAATCAGCAGGTAAGCGAGGCCCCCTCGTTGCCGGCAATTGCTTCGACTGGCAAGGTACTGCAACCAGATCACAGCGCGAATCCGAACCGCAAGAAAGTGCTGTTCGTGACCTCGGAAATGGCCGACCTCATCAAGGCCGGCGGCCTGGGCGACGTCTCCGCGGCCCTGCCACGGGCCATGAGCCATTTGCATGACGTACGCATTCTAATCCCTGGCTATCCTCAGGTGCTGGAAAGCGACAACCCCATACATATCGTTGGCGAGCTCAGTGGCTACGCCGCGTTGCCGCCTTGCAAGGTGGGGCGCATGGACACCGCCGACGGGCTGGTGATCTACGTTCTGATCTGCCCTGAGCTTTATGAGCGAGATGGCAACCCCTACGGCGCCGTTAATGGGCGCGACTGGCCGGATAACCACATCCGCTTTGCACGCTTGGGCATGGCTGCCTGCGATATCGCGGCCGGCCATGGCATGGTTCACTGGAAGCCCGACCTGGTGCATGCCCACGACTGGCCAAGCGGGTTGGCGCCGGCCTACATGCGCTGGCGTGGGGTGAAGGTCCCTACTCTGTTCACCATTCATAACCTCGCCTACCAGGGCGTGGTGAGCGTGGCCTGCTGCCCTGAGCTGGGGATTCCGGAACATGCGTTGCAGCAGGACGGCATGGAGTTCTACGGCAAGCTGTCTTTCCTTAAGGCGGGCATGGCCTATGCCAGCCACATCACCACCGTGAGCGCAACCTACGCCGAGGAAATCACCACCCCAGATTTCGGCTGCGGCATGGATGGCTTCCTGACCAGCAAGGCTCAACAAGGCCTGCTCAGTGGTATCCCGAATGGGATCGACGACAGCTGGGATGCCGCCACTGACTCTCATCTGGTATGCCCTTTCGATCTGAACGATTGGGAAGGCAAGGCGGTCAACGCCGCTCATGTACGCAAGCTGTTCGAGCTTGAGCCTTCCTCGGGCCCACTGTTCGCGGTTGTGTCGCGCCTGGTTTACCAGAAAGGCTTAGACCTGACAGAGGGCGTGACCGATTTCATCGTGCGTAAGGGTGGCCAGATCGCAATCATTGGCCGTGGTGAGCCGGAAGAAGAACAAGCCATGCGCGACCTGGCCAAGCGCTACCCAGGCCAGGTTTCCGCACGCATAGGCTTTAACGAAACCGATGCCCGGCGGATGTTCGCCGGTAGTGACTTTTTACTGATGCCTTCGCGCTATGAGCCTTGCGGCTTGAGCCAGATGTACGCTCAGCGCTTCGGCAGCCTGCCGGTCGCGCGTAAAACCGGTGGGTTGGCCGACACCATCGAAGACGGTGTAACGGGCTTTCTGTTCGATGAACCCTCGGTGCAGGCTTATGAGTCTGCTCTTCAACGTGCTTTCTACGCTTTCAACACGCCTGATCTGCTCAACGCCATGCGCTGCCGAGCAATGACCCAGCCTTTTAACTGGTCGCAAGCTGTCGAACCCTATGCAGCGCTTTATACCAAATTGGTAAATCGCGCTCAGGGGCGTGGCGGGCGGCACTACTGATCGAGGGAGTGCCGTAATGGCTGACCTGCAACCTGTTTCTTGGGCTCACGGGGCCACCCGCGTGGGTGACCAACTGACCCGTTTCGCGCTCTGGGCACCTGACGCCAAGAGCGTGAGCGTGGTATTCGACGATGGCGAGCTGCTACCGATGACCGCAAAAGCGGACGGCTGGTACGTCGCTGACAGCAATTGTGGTGTAGGCACTGCCTACCGTTATCAGATCAATGGCGACTTGCAGGTGCCAGACCCGGCCTCTCGCGCCCAGTTGAGCGACGTTCAGTCCCAAAGCGTAGTGGTCGATACCCAAAGCTACCCCTGGAAGCACCAGTGGCAGGGCCGGCCGTGGCACGAAGCAGTGATCTACGAGGTACACGTAGGCCTGATGGGTGGCTTCGAAGGCGTAATGAAGCACCTGCCTCGCTTGGCCGCATTGGGCGTAACGGCCATCGAGCTGATGCCGATCGCGGAATTCCCGGGTGATCGTAACTGGGGGTATGACGGCGTACTGCCCTATGCCCCCGAGCATGCCTACGGCAGCCCTGACCAACTCAAGGCAATGATTGATGCCGCACACGAGCACGGTCTGATGGTGCTGCTGGACGTGGTGTACAACCACTTCGGCCCAGACGGCAATTACCTTAACGCTTATTGCAAAAGCTTCTTCAGCGAAGACAAACATACCCCCTGGGGCGCGGCCATCGATTTCAGCCGCCCGCAGGTGTGTGATTTCTTCATTGATAACGCCTTGATGTGGTTGTTCGACTACCAGTTCGACGGCCTGCGCTTCGACGCGGTACACGCCATCGAAAGCCCGGACTTCCTGCAGAAAATGGCCAAGCGCATCCGTGACAAGACGCCGCCGGGCCGTCATATTTGGTTGAACCTGGAAAACGAGCACAACCAGGCCAGCTTGCTGCAAGAGGGCTACAACGCCCAATGGAACGATGACGGCCATAACGCCCTGCATGTGCTGTTGACGGGTGAGACCGAGGCCTATTACGCCGACTATGCCGAGGACACCACCGGCAAGCTGGCGCGCTGCTTGGGTGAAGGCTTTGTGTACCAAGGGCACACCAACCGCAAGGGTGAAACCCGGGGTGAGAAGAGCGGCCACCTAAGCCCGTCCTCTTTTGTGCTGTTCTTACAGAACCATGACCAGATCGGCAACCGCGCCTTTGGCGAGCGTCTGGCACAGTTAAGCCCCGAGCCTGCGCTTAGAGCAGCGACTACTCTGCTATTGGCTTCGCCCATGGTGCCACTGATGTTTATGGGTGATGAATGGGGCGCGTCGCAGCCCTTCCAGTTCTTTACTGATTTCCACGGTGAGCTGGCCGAAGCGGTGCGCAATGGCCGCCGTTCCGAGTTCGAGGCCTTTAGCGCCTTCCAAGACCCAGAGCGTCGGGAGAAAATCCCAGATCCAAATGCCAAGAGCACCTTCGACAGCTCCCGTCCAAGGTTCGACGAACGTGATGGCGAGCAGCACAAGCCTTGGGTAGAGCTGTACCACGCGTTGCTTAGCCTGCGCCGTCGTGACCTGTTCCCTCGCCTTGCCGGTAGCACCTCGCTGGGCGTCGACATTTTGGCCGATAAAGCCGTATGTGCCCGCTGGCGCTTGAACGACGGCAGCACCTGGCGGATTGACCTTAACCTCAGCGAGCATCCAGTTGCCACGGCATTGCCTGCTCAACATCACCTGATGTTCGACAGCCGTACTGGAGACCAACAGGCGCTGGGCGAACAACTGCCTGCCTACACCGCGCTGGTAAGCCTGGTACCCGCAGATGCTTCGGGGGCCGCCCATGAGTGATCAAACCCTGGAGCAACTGGCTCAGGCAGTAGGCATCGCCATTGAATGGAAAGATGCCAACGACCGGCCCCAACGGGTTACACCTGAGGTATTGCGTAAAGTACTCACCTCCCTTGGGCACCCTGCTGATTCAGAAGACGAGGCCGCCGCCAGCCTAAAAGCCCTGGGCGACCAGGGTGGCAACGCCCTGCCGCCGTTACTGACCGTGGACTATGAGCAGCCACTGCCGCTCAACGCCTGGCTGAGCCCAGGCGCGCAGTGCAAAGTGCGCCTGGAAGACGGCAGCGAAATGGACGTACGCTTGGACGACAACGCTGCCCTGCCAGGGCTGCTACCTGTTGGCTATCAGCAGGTCCAAGTAGCGGGCCAGGATTTTACCGTGGCAGTGGCGCCTGCCCAATGCTACGGCGTAGGGGACGCACTCGACACCCCAACCCCGCGGGCATGGGGCCTAGGTGTTCAGCTGTACTCGTTGCGGCGCGAGCATGATGGCGGCTTTGGCGATACCGAAGCCCTGGAAGCCTTCGTTCGCGCCGCGGGTGAACGTGGTGCGGATGCTGTAGCCATTAGCCCCATGCACGCCATGTTCAGCAGCGATACCACTCGCTATAGCCCCTATTCACCCTCCAGCAGATTGTTTCTGAACGCGCTTTATGCGGCACCCGGAGCTGTGTTGGGCGAGCGCGCGGTACAAGCAGCCATTAGCCGCGCCAATCTGGAAAGCACCCTTAAAGGGTTACAGAGCCAGGAACTGGTCGACTGGCCGAAGGCCGCGCAGGCTAAGCTGCAGTTGCTACGCACCCTGCACGAAGACTTTAACCAAGGCGAACATCCCCTGCGTGAGGATTTTGCCAGCTTCCGCCACAAAGGCGGCGAAGCGCTGGCAGACCACTGCTGCTTCGAAGCCCACCAAGCCGAGTGCGCGCGACGGGGTGAATCCCTGGACTGGCGCCAGTGGCCAGAGGCCTGGCGCGACCCACGCAGCGCTACCGTTGCCGCCTTCGCCCAGGACCATGCCCAAGAGATCGAATTCTATGCCTTTGGCCAGTGGCTGATCGCGCGCAGCCTGGAGAGGGTGCAGGTCGCGGCACAGGCAAGTGGCATGCGCATTGGCTTGATCGCAGATCTGGCCGTAGGCGCCGACGGTGCTGGTAGCCAGGCCTGGAGCCGCCAGGACGAACTGCTGGCTGACGTCACTGTAGGAGCGCCGCCGGACATTCTTAACCGTTCTGGGCAAAGTTGGGGGATTTCCGCATTCTCCCCTCAGGGCTTGCGACGCAACGGCTTCCGTGCCTTTATCGAAATGCTGCGGGCCAACTTTGCCCATGCAGGCGGGTTGCGTATCGACCATGTGCTGGGCCTGAACCGCCTGTGGGTTATTCCGCAGGGTGAAAAACCGACGCAAGGCGCGTACCTGCAATACCCCTTCGATGACATGTTGCGTTTGCTGGCCCTCGAATCCCACCGTCATAAAGCCATTGTGCTAGGTGAAGACTTGGGTACGGTGCCTGACGGGTTGCGGGAAAAACTCGCCGCGCGGGACATTCTCGGCATGCGCGTATTGCTGTTCGAACAAAGCCAGCCCGGTGAATTCAACCCGTTGATGGCCTGGCCGGATAATGCCCTGGCCACCACCAGCACCCACGACCTGCCGCCGCTCAAAGGCTGGTGGCAGACCAACGAGATGGGCTGGAGCCGCCGCCTGGAGCTGATCGACGAGCCTACCGAGCAGGAATGGCGTAACACCCGGGTCAAGGAAAAAACCGGGCTGGAGCGCATCTTGCGGGAAGACCCGCAGAACTTCAGCGATGAACGCACGGACAGCGACGAAGCCGATCGCATTATCGACGCCAGCGTGCGCTTCATTGGCCATACCCGTGCCCCGCTGGTGCTGCTGCCAATCGAAGACGCCCTGGGCCTGGTGGAACAGCCGAACCTGCCTGGCACTATTGACGAACACCCTAACTGGCGCCGCCGCCTGACCGGCACTGGGGCCCCATTGCTTGACCAGCCCGACCCTGCGCGGCGGCTGGAACTCCTGGCGGTAGCGCGCCGACAAGCTTATGAGCGTGATCGATGAAACCATTTACTTCCAGCATCCGGCTGCAGTTTCACAAAGACTTCACCCTAGATGACGCTGTTGCCTTGGTCCCCTACTTCGAGCGCCTGGGCATCAGCCATGTCTACGCGTCCCCGGTGCTTACCGCCCGTGCAGGCTCAATGCATGGTTACGATGTGGTCGACCCTACTCGGATCAACCCTGAGCTTGGCGGCGAGCCTGCACTGCGGCGCCTGATCGCCGCGCTACGCGAACGCGACATGGGCTTCATTCTGGACATCGTGTCCAACCACATGGCAGTGGGTGGCGCCAGTAACCCGTGGTGGCTGGACCTGCTGGAGTGGGGCCGTCGTAGCCCCTACGCGAATTTCTTCGATATCCAATGGCACTCGCCAGACCCACTGATGGAAGGCCAATTGCTAATCCCGTTCCTGGGCAGCGATTACGGTAGCGCCTTGAAGAACGGCGACCTGCCCCTGCGCTTCGACAGCGAAACCGGCAGCTTCTATGTAGAGCACTACGAGCACCGTTTCCCGGTAAGCCCGCCGGATTACGCTAGCATCCTAAGTATTGCCGTAGACAACCGTCTTGAAGCACTCGGCGAACGCTTCGGCGACCTGGCCCATGAAGCGGACCCCTATGCCGCGGCACCTGCGCTGCGCCAGGAACTGGCTAACCTGGCCGCCGAGGGCGGTGCGTTCCGCGCCTTGGAAACGGTACTTAAGATGTACGACTCGGCCACTCCGGAAGGTTTCGAGCGCTTACACCGGTTGCTGGAACGCCAGCACTACCGCTTGGCCAGTTGGCGCACCGCAGCCGATGACATCAACTGGCGCCGCTTCTTCGATATCAACGAGCTGGGCGGCCTTCGGGTTGAGCGTGGCGATGTGTTCGAAGCCACCCATGCCAAGATCTTCCAACTGGTCGAAGAGGGCCTGGTGGATGGCCTGCGGATCGACCACGTTGACGGTCTGGCTAACCCTCGCGCTTATTGCCGCAGGCTGCGCCGCCGTGTGGAGCGGTTGCTGCCCAACCGCCCGGCTGGAACGGCGGTGGAACATTTCCCGATTTATGTAGAGAAAATCCTTGGCAACGGTGAACAGCTGCACAAGGATTGGCAGGTAGACGGCACTACCGGTTACGAATTCATGAACCAAGTGTCACTGCTGCAGCATGACCCTCGGGGTTATCAGCAATTAAGCGACCTTTGGGTGAAAATGAGCGGCCGCACCGCGGACTTCATGGAAGAGGTACGCGCCGGCCGGCAGTTCGTGCTTCACGGCACTTTGGCGGGTGATTTCGAGTCCGTGGCCCAGGCGCTACTGCAGGTGGCCCGTGCCGACGTGATGAGCCGCGACTTCACCTTGGGTAGCATCCGCCGAGCCTTGGAAGCACTGGTTGTTCATTACACTGTGTACCGCACCTACATCACCCCGTGTGGGCGGCGTGAACAGGATGAGCCCTTCTTCCAACAGGCGGTGGAAGGTGCGCGCGCCAGCATGAACGAAGGCGACCTGCCAGTGTTGGACTTCTTGGTCAAATGGCTGGGCGGCGAGCCTTGGCGTAGCCTGCCCGTTGGCCGCCGTCGTCGCGCACTGCGCCACGCCTGCGTCCGCTTCCAGCAGCTGAGTTCACCTACGGCAGCCAAAGCCATGGAAGACACCGCCTTCTACCGTAGCGCGATGCTATTGTCCCGCAACGATGTGGGCTTTGACCCAGAAGTGTTCAGCGCACCTGTTGAGGCCTTCCACGACGCCAGCCAAGTGCGCGCCAAGCATTTCCCACGTAACCTGTTAACCACTGCCACCCACGACCACAAACGTGGTGAAGACACCCGTGCCAGGCTTGCGGTGATCAGTGAGCGCGGTACGTGGTACAGCGCGCTGGTCAACCATTGGCATGCCATGGCCAGTAACCTGCATGGTGAATACGCAGACGGCCCTGCGCCCTCCGGCGGCGACGAGGCCATGCTTTATCAGGCCCTGCTGGGTAGCTGGCCATTGGACCTGAAGGCTGATGATCAATCCGCGCTTGAGGCCTATGCCGACCGTATGTGGCAATGGCAGCAAAAAGCCCTGCGTGAAGCCAAACTGGTCAGCAGCTGGAGCGCCCCTAACGAGGCCTATGAGAAAGCCTGCGAGCAATTTCTGCGGGACCTGCTCACGGCTGAAAGCGCCCTTGCGTTGCGTCAGTCTGTGGTAGCAGCGGTACAGGTGCTTGCACCGGCTGGCGCACTCAACAGCCTCGTACAAAGCCTGCTTAGAACCACTGCCCCGGGCATTCCGGACCTGTACCAAGGGACCGAGTTCTGGGACTTTAGCCTGGTCGACCCGGATAATCGCCGGCCTGTGGACTACACTGCTCGCAGCAAGGCACTGGCGCAGGAAGGTGCGGTACCTGAGTTGCTTGGCCACTGGCAGGACGGCCAGGTCAAGCAGGGCCTGATCGCCGCGGTGTTGAACGCTAGAGCCAGGCAACCGGCGTTGTTCCTGGAGGGTGATTATATGCCTCTGGAAACCGGCGGCGAGCAGGCCCAACGGATCATTGCCTTTGCGCGTCATCACCAAGGCCGTTACGCGATCGTGATCGCACCACGGGTATGCAGCGAGTTGCTTACCGAAGGCGAGCTGTCGATCAGCGAAGAAAAATGGGGGGATACCTACGTTCGCCTGCCTGAAAACCTCTCGTCGCTTGAGTTCAGGGGACTTTTTGCCACTCAGGCAGTCACATTGAGCAAGGACCTACGGGTAAGCGAAGCGCTTAAGGCATTCCCGGTCAATCTCTATCTACAAAGTGACGCGTAATCAGGAGCATGGATATGAGTGTAAGCGATAAGCGCATTGAAGAGTTCGCCTATTACATCTGGGAGTCCGAAGGGCGCCCAGACGGCCAGGCGCAGCGGCACTGGGAAATGGCGACCAAGCTCGCCGAGGCTGAAGACAAGGCACCGGCCAGGCTGCCGAAGAACGCTCCCAAGAAGCCGGTAGACAGCGCCCAGGACAATGGCGCCGATGCGTCGAGCGACTCCGCCAAACCCAAGCCCAAGCCTGCTAAAGGCACCAGCAAGGCTGCCAGCGCCGCCGAGCCTGCCGCTAAAAGTACCGCTAAAACTGCTCCTGCCAAGGCAAGCACCAAAGCTGCGCCTAAAGCAGCAGCGGAGAAAAAGCCTCGGGCACCGAAAAAACCCGCGGCGCAGTAACCTGTTGCATGGCCCCACGCGCTGGGGCCATGCAACCTTGCCCCGACCCTGTCCAGCGGTCGCCCGGGCTGAACCATCACGCGGCTGTGCCGCCTCAGATATCACTCCCTTTTTATTAGCGTTTTACACGTGAAGGATGCCCCATGAGCCGGCAAAGTACACCCGAACCCGCAGACAAGCCCACTGCCAGTGGCTTTACTTCAACCATTGATGCATCGCGCATCCGTGAAGGCTTGCCCTTCCCGCTTGGCGCTACCTGGGATGGTTTGGGTGTGAATTTCGCACTGTTCTCAGCCAACGCCACTAAGGTGGAGCTGTGCCTGTTTGAGTTCGACGAAGAAAACGACGTACACCAGGAAGTGGCCCGTATCGAATTGCCCGAATACACCGACGAGGTGTATCACGGCTACCTGCCGGACGCGCACCCTGGGTTGATCTATGGCTATCGTGTATATGGCCCCTACGAGCCTGAGAATGGCCACCGTTTCAACCACAACAAATTACTGATCGACCCCTATGCCAAGCAATTGGTGGGCGAACTGCGGTGGTCTGAGGCGCTCTTCGGCTACACCCTTGGCCACCCTGACGGTGACCTGAGCTTCGACGAGCGCGACAGCGCGCCGTTCGTGCCCAAGTGCAAGGTTGTTGACCCCGCCTACACCTGGGGCCATGACCAACCGGTACGCGTGCCGTGGGACAAGACCGTGATCTACGAGGCCCACGTACGTGGCCTGACCATGCGTCACCCCTCGGTGGCCGAGCCGCTGCGTGGGACCTTCGCCGGCCTGGGTAACCCAGACGTGATGGACCATATGAAGAAGCTGGGCGTTACCTCGGTCGAGCTGCTGCCCATCCATGGTTTCGTCAATGACCAGCACCTGCTGGACAAAGGCCTGAACAACTATTGGGGCTACAACAGCATCGCGTTCTTCGCCCCCCACGCCCGTTACCTGGCCAGCGGCAAGATCGCAGAATTCAAGGAAATGGTCGCCCACCTGCACGATGCAGGCTTGGAAGTGATCCTTGACGTGGTGTACAACCACACCGCGGAAGGCAACGAGCGGGGCCCTACCCTGTCCATGCGCGGTATCGACAACGCCTCGTACTACCGCTTGATGCCTGACAACAAGCGCTATTACATCAACGACTCCGGCACCGGTAACACTTTGGATTTGAGCCACCCCTGCGTATTGCAAATGGTGACCGATTCCTTGCGTTACTGGGCCAGCGAAATGCATGTCGACGGTTTCCGCTTTGACCTGGCAACCATCCTCGGTCGCTACCATGATGGCTTCAGTGAGCGCCACAGCTTCCTGGTCGCCTGTCGTCAAGACCCGGTATTGCGTTCGGTCAAACTGATCGCCGAGCCGTGGGACTGCGGCCCCGGTGGTTACCAGGTAGGCGGCTTCCCACCGGGCTGGGCCGAATGGAACGACCGTTTCCGCGATACCGTACGTTCATTCTGGAAAGGTGACGACGGCAAGCTGAGTGAATTCGCCGCGCGCATCACAGGCTCCGGTGAGATGTTCAACCAGCGTGGCCGTCGCCCCTTCAGCTCGGTGAACTTCATTACCGCGCACGATGGCTTCACCTTGCGGGACCTGGTGTCCTACAACGAGAAGCACAACGAAGAGAACGACGAGAACAACCAGGACGGTACCAGCAACAACATGTCTTGGAACCATGGGGTTGAGGGTGAGACCGATGATCGCGAGATCATGGAGCTGCGCCTGCGTCAGATGCGTAACTTCTTCGCCACGTTGCTGTTCTCCCAGGGCACTCCGATGATCGTTGCCGGTGACGAATTCGCTCGTACTCAGAACGGCAACAACAATGCCTATTGCCAAGACAGCGAAATCGGCTGGGTCAACTGGGAACTGGACGAAGACGGCGAGCAGTTGATGAAGTTTGTGCGTCGCTTGAACAAGCTGCGCCAAACCTACCCAATGCTGCGTCGTAATCGCTTCTTGGTGGGTACCTATAACGAAGAACTGGGTGTCAAGGACGTGACCTGGCTCGACCCTCAGGGCAACGAGATGTCACCGGAACAGTGGGAAGACAGCAACGGCCGCGCCTTGGCTATGTTGCTCGACGGCCGCGCGCAGCCTACCGGTATCCGCAAGCGTGGTGATGACGCGACCTTGCTGATCATCGTCAATGCCCACCACGACGTGGTCAACTTCGTGCTGCCAGAGGTGCCCCAGGGCAAACACTGGACGTGCCTGGTGGACACCAACCGGCCCAAGCTGCGTAACCAAGAAGCGCTGGATTCCGGTAGCGAGTACATGGTGACCGGCCGTTCGTTCCTGTTGTTCGAGCTGCAACGCGAAGACGACGAGTAATCTCCGCCGGCCCCTAGGGGCAAGCGCGATTACTGTAGGATCCAGCAGAGCTGGCGAACAGTGCAGGCGCGGACGTGTCGGCCCTATTCGCCAGCTTCGCTGGCTCCTACAAGCCACAGGCATGTACCCCTAGACACCCGGTCATGGAACCGCTTTTACAAAGCCTAGTCTCACCTTATGAACCCAACTGTATTCAGGAGCGACCGTGCACGCCGAACCTGCCGAGGGTGATAGCCCTCCACCTGGGGGCGCACCGGACGACCGTGAGGTCCACCGTATCAGGGTGCTTACCGTCAACACCCATAAGGGTTTCACCGCTTTCAACCGACGTTTTATCCTTCCTGAATTACGCGAAGCCGTGCGCAGCACCAGCGCGGATATCGTGTTTCTGCAAGAAGTACTGGGCGGGCATGACCGCCACGCCTCGCGCTTTGCCAACTGGCCACAGGTGTCGCAGTATGAGTTTCTGGCAGATAGCATGTGGCCGGAGTTTGCCTATGGCCGAAACGCGGTCTACCCCGACGGCCACCACGGCAACGCCTTGCTGTCCAAATACCCGATCCTGCATTACCGCAACCTGGACGTATCCATCACCGGCCCAGAGCGCCGGGGTTTTCTTCACTGCGTATTGCAAGTGCCAGGGCACGAGCATGGCGTACATGCGATTTGCGTGCACTTGTCACTGATGGAACACCACCGCCAGCAACAGCTCCAGTTGCTGCGCCAATTGCTAGACTCCCTGCCCCCTGAAGCGCCAGTGATCATCGCCGGGGACTTTAACGACTGGCAGCTCAAAGGCAACGCTACCCTCGCCTGCTATGGCGACCTTCACGAGGCCTTTGAACATAATCTTGGCCAGCTACCCCGTACCTATCCCGCGCGCTTCCCTTTGCTGCAACTGGACCGCGTTTACGTACGCAACGCCAGCAGCCATCATCCGCGGATCCTCGGTAACAAGCCGTGGACGCACCTCTCGGATCACTTGCCGCTCTCTGTGGAAATCCATTTATAAGGCACATGCAAACAGGGCGCCGGTATCGCTACCGGCGCCCTGTCAGTGGCAGGCTGTTGTGAAACTCAACCTTGGGCAGCTGATTCCAGCACGCGTTGCAGGCGCGCTTCTTTCACGTTTTCAGGTTGAAGAATCAACACACCCAAAGGCGGAAGGCTCAGGCTGATTGACTGCATTTGACCATGGCTTTCGATAGCCTCGCTCAGTACCCCCCCTCCATTGCCCACATTCGAGCCGCCATAGACGTCAGCGTCGCTATTGAACTCTTCGATCCAGAAGCCTTCAGCGGGCACACCAATACGGTAGCCCTCTCGCGGCACCGGCGTAAAGTTGGCAACCACCAATACAGGTTCCCCTTCACGGCTCCAGCGCAACCAGGCGAATACGCTGTTGACCGAGTCATCACCGATCACCCAATCGAAGCCCGCGGGTACGCAGTCTTGCTCATGCAGGGCGGGCTCTTCTCGGTAAAGGCGGTTAAGGTCTTTTACCAAGTCCTGCAAGCCACGGTGTTCAGAGTACTGCGTCAGGTACCAATCCAATTGATGATCATGGTTCCACTCGCGGAACTGACCGAACTCACACCCCATGAATAAAAGCTTCTTGCCGGGGTGGGTCCACATGAAGGCCAAATAGGCCCGCAGGTTGGCGAACTTTTGCCAGCGGTCACCGGGCATCTTGTCGATCAGCGAACGTTTGCCATGTACCACTTCATCATGGGAAATTGGCAGTACAAAGCGCTCGGAGAACGCATAGACCAAGCCAAAGCTCAGTTCGCTGTGATGGTGCTGGCGATGGATCGGGTCGTTCTGGATGTAATTGAGCGTGTCATGCATCCAACCCATGTTCCACTTGTAGTTAAAGCCCAGCCCGCCCTCCTGGGTAGTCTGGCTCACCCCGGGCCAAGAGGTGGATTCTTCGGCGATGACCAGCGCACCAGGGGTCTCATCCCGAACGACATCGTTAAGGTGGCGCAAAAACTCCACTGCCTCAATGTTCTCACGCCCGCCGTAACGGTTAGGGACCCACTCGCCGGCTTTGCGCGAATAATCCCGATACAGCATGGACGCTACTGCGTCTACACGCAGGCCGTCGATGTGGTAGTGCTTAAGCCAATGCAAAGCGGAAGCGATCATAAACCCGTGCACTTCGGTGCGGCCCAGGTTGTAGATCAACGTGTTCCAGTCCTGATGGAAGCCTTCCAACGGGTTGTCGTATTCGTAAAGCGCGGTGCCATCGAAACGGGCCAGGCCATGGGTATCCGTTGGGAAGTGAGCCGGTACCCAGTCCAGCAGCACACCAATACCCGCCTGGTGGCAGGCGTCGACGAAGGCGGCGAATTCGTCCGGCTCGCCAAAGCGGGCCGAAGGCGCAAACTGAGACAGTGGCTGATAGCCCCAGGAACCCCCAAAGGGGTGCTCCATTACCGGCATCAGCTCAATATGGGTAAAGCCCATTTCCTGAATGTAAGGAATCAGGCGATCAGCCAGCTCAGCCCAGCTAAAGTGACGGCTGAAGTCGCCGGCTTCGTCGGTCTCCACCATCCAAGAGCCGGCATGCAGCTCGTAGATCGACAGCGGCTTGTCCAAGCCGGTGTTGACTTTCCGGTGCTCCATCCAAGCCTGATCGCTCCACTGGTGGGACAGGCGGTTGGCCACGCGAGAGCCAGTGGCGGGTGGCAACTCGGTCCAGCGGGCAAGGGGATCGGCTTTAAGCGGCAGCACGCCGTGCTGGCCCAGCACCTCGTACTTGTACACTTCGCCCACGTTCAGGCCTGGGATAAAGATCTCCCACACTCCACTTGGGGAGCGCATCCGCATGGGGTGCCGGCGGCCATCCCAACCATTGAAGTGACCGACCACGGACACCCGGCAGGCATTGGGCGCCCATACCGAGAAGCGCACCCCTTCCACGCCGCCTACGTTGATCACCTGCGAACCCATGGCGTCACTGAGGTTACGGTGGTTACCCTCGGCAAACAGATAAAGGTCCATTTCCCCCAACTGCTGGCCAAAGCTGTAAGGGTCATAGGTGATTTGCACACCAGTGGCCCAATGGATCTTCAAACGATACCCACGAACCTGTTCCAAATGCCCTGCAAAAAAACCGGGGACCGACGGGTGTTCGCTCAAGTGCGCGATGATCGCGTCGTCGTCCTGCTCATCGACCAAGTCAACCCGCATGGCGTGGGGCAGGTAAGCGCGTACAACCCGCCTACCCGCGCTATCGTCGTGCGCGCCTAGAACGGCAAAGGGATCATGATGTTCGGCACGTACCAGTGCCTGAATGTCCGTTTCTGACGGAAAACCCTGGGCTAAGCCCTGTGCTTGTTGCCCAATCATGTATTGTCTCCGTTGGTAGCCAATAGCCCAAATAGGCCATGCAAGGGCACGGCCAACCAGGTTGGACGGTTTTCGGCTTCGTAAGCGATCTCGTAGGCAGCCTTTTCCAGGCTGAACAACTCCAGCGCGGCCTGCTCCCCTTCTGGGTTTTTCCAGGCATGCGGGAGGGAGGCGCTGGCGCTGCCATAGGCCTGGATAAAGGCTTGCCGGGCTTCGGTAAGGTAACGGTCGGCCACGCGCTGGCGGGCCTGCCCGGTTGCATCGGAAGAGTCCACCGGCTGAGCGCTGCGCACGGCCATGGCCGCGGCATAATCGAAGGAGCGCAACACGCCGCTTACATCCTTGTAGGGGCTGTATTTGCCGCGACGCTCTTCCAAGGGCCGTGCGGGCTCGCCCTCGAAGTCGATCAGATAAGCATCGCCTTGAACGACCAGAACCTGACCCAGGTGAAGGTCGCCATGCACACGCATCACCAGGCCGCCAACGGCCGCGCCGCACAGCCGTGACACTTCGTCCAGCAGGTACTGGCGCTGGCCCAGGAGTTCATCGACCTTAGGTTTAGCGTCATCCGTGAAGCTGTCCTTGTGCTGTTCGAGGAGGTGCAACGCGCGTTCGACCTGCGCGGTGACACTTTTGCTCCACGCCTGGGCGTCTTTTTCATCGCTGACCCTAGAGGCGAAGTCCGCGTTGGACGTATCACCCGCCAAGGCCACGTGCATTTCACCCAAGCGCTGGCCTAGCATGCCAGCAAAGGCCTTGAGTTCTTCCAAGGCATTGTAGTGCTGGGCCTGCTCGGAGCGGGTCGCGTCCAGTTCGTCGCGAATCGCCCGCTCCAGGTTGTTCTGGGTCCATTCCCAAGCATCACCCTGGTTGTTCAAATAGCCCTGGGCAATCATCAGCAAGTGCGGGGTGCCGCTTTCATCGACGCGTACCACCGAGCCCATCAAGGGCGAGATGTTCTGATAGCCCGCTTCGGTCAAGAAGGCCCCCATTTCCAACTCGGGGTGGGTGCCGCCGCTGACCTTGCGGATCATCTTAAGCACCATGCTGCCTTCGATCACCACCGAACTATTAGACTGCTCCGCCGACAGGTAACGAATAGCGGCTTCGTCCGGCAAGTTGAGCGCTTCCATCTGGGCGGTATGGGTAAAGCGCAACTCGCCCTCGGCCTTGCGTTCTCCCTCCCCACACGCCAGCACCTGATTAGCTTTCAGGCCTTTGACGATGTTGCGGATAAAGCTCTCCATCACAAAGGCGTCGGTGATCAAGCCTACCTTGTTGTTACGACGAACCCGTGACAGCGCAAGCTGTTGTGGCAAGGCGCTGCTGATCAGTTCTTCTGGCAGGAAGCCGAAGGGGAACTGGTAACGGCTGGTAACACCCCCGCTGGTGACTTCCAACTCAGTGAGCAACACCGGGGTTGGCAAGGCACTGAAACGCGCGCCGTAGGCCAGGCGGATGCTGTCGATCGCCGCGCCTTTGCCAGCAAACCAGCGGCGCTTGGGCAGGTACTGAGGCAGGGTGTTCTGTTCCAGGGTGTCGCGAGCCGGGCCTTCGAGCAGCTCTTCCATACGTTTTTTCAGCACCAGGGTTTCGAGATCGGGCATAGGTTGTGCGGCCTCCACGTGCCAACTGGGCATTTGGCTCTCTGGGGCAAGCAGGAACCAATAAAACGCATAAGGGGGCAAGGTCAGCAGGAATGGCAGCTGACCGATAGGGGGAAAAGCGCTACCGCCGAGCATTTCCACCGGCACCATACCGGCGTATGGCGAGAGGTCCAGTTCCGCGGCCTGAGCGGCCCTGGAAACGTTCGCTACGCACAAAATATTTTCAGTACGGCCTTCAGCATCGGTGTATTGACGCAGGTAAGCCAGAATACGGCGGTTGGCTGGGGTGAGCATTTTTAGCGAGCCACGGCCAAAGGCCTGCTGCTGCTTGCGCACCGCCAGCAGACGGCGGGTCCAATTCAACAACGAGTGTGGGTCGCCGGCCTGGGTTTCGACGTTTACCGATTGATACCCGTAGAGCGGGTCCTGGATCGGCGGTAATACCAGGCTTGCAGGGTTGGCCCGGGAGAAACCGCCATTACGGTCCACCGACCATTGCATGGGCGTACGCACCCCGTCGCGGTCACCCAGGTAGATGTTATCGCCCATGCCGATTTCATCCCCGTAATACAGGGTAGGCGTGCCAGGCATGGACAGCAGCAGGCTGTTAAGCAGTTCTATGCGGCGCCGGTCCCGCTCGAGCAATGGCGCCAGGCGCCGGCGAATGCCAAGATTGATTCGCGCGCGGCGATCTGCGGCATAGTGATTCCACAGGTAGTCCCGCTCACGGTCAGTGACCATTTCCAGCGTCAACTCATCGTGGTTGCGCAGGAAGATCGCCCACTGGCAATTAGGTGGGATCTCTGGCGTTTGCCGCAAAATATCGGTAATGGGGAAGCGATCTTCCTGGGCCAACGCCATGTACATGCGCGGCATCAGTGGGAAGTGAAACGCCATATGGCATTCATCCCCGCTGTCACCCTGGCGGTCGCCGAAGTACAGCTGGGTATCTTCCGGCCACTGATTGGCTTCGGCCAACAGCATGCGGTCGGGGTAGTTGGCGTCGATTTCTGCCCGAATGGCCTTGAGCACCTGGTGGGTCTCGGCCAGGTTTTCATTATTGGTGCCGTCGCGCTCAATCAGGTAGGGGATGGCATCCAAGCGCAGGCCATCGATGCCCAGATCCAGCCAGTAACGCATTACATCTATAACCGCCTTCATAACCTGGGGGTTATCGAAGTTCAGGTCAGGCTGGTGGGAATAGAACCGGTGCCAGAAGTACTGGCCCGCCACCGGGTCCCAAGTCCAGTTGGACTTTTCCGTATCCAGGAAGATGATCCGCGTGCCGTCGTATTTCTTGTCATCATCGGACCATACATAAAAGTCACGTGCCTTGGAGCCAGGCTTGGCTCGACGGGCACGCTGGAACCACGGGTGTTGGTCCGAGGTGTGGTTGATGACAAGTTCGGTAATGATCCGCAGGTTTCGTTTGTGCGCTTCGGCAATAAAGCGGCGCACGTCCGCCATAGTGCCGTAGTCAGGATGCACAGCCTTGTATTCGGAAATGTCGTAGCCGTCGTCGCGTCGGGGCGAAGGGTAAAACGGCAGCAGCCAAATGGTATTGACCCCTAGTTCGGCAATGTAGTCGAGCCGGGAGATCAGCCCTGGGAAATCGCCAATGCCATCATTGTTCGAATCCTGGAAGGACTTTATATGCACTTGGTAAATCACCGCATCCTTGTACCAGAGCGGGTCATTCAAAAAGGCTTCGCGGGGGTTCTTGGCCATTTAAGGTCTTCCATCAAAGTGAAGGCTTTTCCATGCGCCAGATACCGAAGGGCATATGTGGCTCCAGGCGAGTCCATTGGGTCTTGCCATGCCAGGTCCAACGGTGCCCGGTCATCAGGTCTTCGCCATTGACCGAAGCATTGTCATCCAGGCCCAATTCCCACAGCGGCAACTCGAAGGTCGCTTCCTGGGTGTTGTCAGGGTCCAGGTTGATCGCAATCAGGATAAAATTCTGCTTATCCGGGGTGCGCTTGCCGAAGTACAGAATGTTGTCATTGTAAGCATTGTAGAACTCTACGCCCAAATGGCTCTGCAAGGCGGGGTTCTGTCGGCGAATACGGTTGAGCTGGGCAATTTCGGCAATAATGTTTCCCGGCTGGGTGAAGTCCCGTACGCGAATCTCATATTTTTCAGAGTTCAAGTACTCTTCCTTGCCAGGAATCGGCGCCGACTCGCACAGTTCGAACCCTGAGTACATCCCCCACAACCCCGAGCCCATGGTCGCCAGGGCCGCACGGATCAAGAACCCAGGGCGCCCGCTGTCATGTAGGAAGAATGGGTTGATGTCTGGCGTATTGACGAAGAAGTTAGGCCGGTAGCACAACGACCATGGCGGCTGGTTCAGTTCGGTGAAATACTTTTGCAGTTCGGCCTTGGTATTACGCCAGGTAAAGTAGGTATAGCTCTGGCTGTAACCCACCTTGCCCAGGCGCGCCATCATCGCAGGCTTGGTAAAGGCCTCGGCCAGGAACATGACCTCCGGGTCGCGGCTACGGATTTCTTCGATCATCCACTGCCAGAACGGCAGGGGCTTGGTGTGCGGGTTGTCCACACGGAAGATTTTCACCCCTTCCTGTACCCAGCCCCACACCACTTCGCACAATTCCAGCCACAGCGAAGGCACAGCATCCGCGGCATAGAAGTCCACGTTAACAATGTCTTGGTATTTCTTCGGCGGGTTTTCCGCATAGCGGATGGTGCCGTCTGGCCGCCAGGAGAACCAGCCAGGGTGCTGTTGCAGCCACGGGTGGTCTTGGGAACACTGGATAGCGAAGTCCAGGGCGATTTCCAGGCCATGGTCGGCCGCCGCTTTCACCAGGCGGCGGAAATCCTCGCGGTCACCCAACTGTGGGTGGATGGCGTCGTGGCCACCGTCCTGGCTACCGATCGCATAGGGGCTGCCCACGTCATCGGGCCCTGCATCGAGGGAGTTGTTGCGGCCTTTGCGGTGTGATCGGCCGATAGGGTGAATGGGCGTGAAATACAGCACGTCGAAACCCATGTCGCGAATCATCGGCAGGCGGCCGTGTACATCGTTGAAGGTGCCGTGGCGGGTGGGGTCGTCAGTGATCGAGCGCGGGAACAGTTCATACCAACTGGCGAACTCGGCAAGTTTGCGCTCTACCTCTACCGGGTACTCAGGGCTGCGGCTCAGGAACGGACGGTTATCCGCCTCATGCATCGCCTGGGCAGTGTGAGGCTCAAGAAGCAAGGCGACTTTCTGGTTAGTGTCCAGCTCGCCGAGACGGTCGTGCACGGTCTGCAGGCGACTACGCAGGTCACCTTCGCTACGCTCAATGGCATGGGCCAGGTGCAACCTGCCCTCTTCCAGTTCCAGCTCGATGTTCACGCCAGCGCCGTATTTCTTTTCCAGCTCGTAGCGGTAGCTGGCGTACTCGTCACGCCAAGCCTCAATTATAAAGCTATGGCGCGCCACTTCATCGAACGCCACTTCAGCCTGCCAACTGTCATTGCCCAACTCGACCATAGGCGTGCCGTGCCACTGGTCGCTGCCAACCTTATGCCAGCGCAGCATTACCGCGAGTTTGTCGTGACCATCGGTGAATACTTTGGCGTCCACGGTAATTGCGCGGCCCGGCAAGGACTTCACCGGCCAGGCGCCGCCGTCCAGTACCGGGGATACATCTTCGATAGCGACCCGCGCCAGCGATGTGGCTTGCGAGACGCTCAAGCGGTGTTCCAAGTGCTCCTCGTGGGGGGCGCCTGGTCTCGATTCAAAGGTTTGTTCCACCGTCATTGACCTTCGCTCCCTACGCCTTATGGCGCTGTGCAGTGACTCGTACCTTGCCGAAGCCGGACGGCCTCGACCTTTGAATACGGAGGCTGAGCGAAAATGAAAGTTCAAGCGGTGTGCGCCTGTCGCCTTGTCTAGGATGGCAGGGTGCGTTTACCAGGCTGGCGTGGTCTTCTTTAAGCCTATCCTTAAAAGGAGCATGACCATGAGCTTACCGATCCCAGAGCCACTGGACATTCCCGACCCGAATATCGACGACCCTGCTCTGCCTTCGTCGGTGCCCGTGGAGGACCCTGATATAACACCGCCACCACCGGGCACGGACCCAACCATTGGCGATCCGCCTGACCACTCGCCGCCAGAGCGCGCCTGACGCTGGCGTAAGCAGCGATACCTCTAGCATGATGATGATAAATGCACGAACCAAGGAGTTTGGATCCGGTCTTACAAGGGCGGGTAGCTCCTTGGCGAAAACGCACGCCAACGCTGCGCCGATGCCCGTTGTAGCGCGCACCTTCCCATGTAAGGATGGCGCCACCCAGCAACACGCGTGCGCCGCGGGCTCGCCTCAACAATAAGCAGGGACTTCGCTAATGTCTGTACAGGCTCTATCCGCCAATGGCCAGGATGCCACCGCTCACACTGATCTGGTGCTCAGTGAGGTTCGTAACCATGTGGGTTACCTTACCCTCAATCGCCCCTCTGGGATCAACGCGCTGAACCTGTGTATGGTTCGAGCACTGAGTGCGCGGCTCGCGGAGTGGGCGCAGGACGATGCTATTTATGTGGTGGTGCTGCAAGGCGCGGGCAGCAAGGGCTTTTGCGCCGGTGGCGACGTACGGGCGCTGTGCCAGAGCTATCAGCGTAACGAAGGGCTGCACGAGGCGTTTTTCACGGAGGAATACGCCTTGGACCTGGCCCTTCACCAATTCCGCAAGCCCATAGTGGCATTGATGGACGGCTTTACCTTGGGTGGCGGCATGGGCCTGGCGCAAGCCGCTGAGCTACGGATAGTGACCGAACGTAGCTGGCTAGCGATGCCGGAAACAGCCATCGGGTTCTTCCCCGATGTAGGCGCCAGTTATTTTCTCTCGCGCTTGCCAGGCGCGATTGGTTTGTACCTAGGCATCACCGGCACGCGAATTCAGGCCGCTGATGCTCTGTATTGCGGCCTGGCGGACTGGTTCGTCGAACATGATCGCCTGGCGCAGTTCGAGGAGCGGCTGGATAAAACCCAGTGGTCTGCAATGCCCCTCAAAGACGTACAGAACATACTCGCGCGGCTGGGTGTTCAGGTGCTGCCCACTCCACCAATGGATCGGTTGCGCCCGGCCATCGATCATTTTTTCAACCAGCCGGAGGTCCCCAGTATCATCGAGCAACTGCGCCAGGTGAACGTAGCGGACAGCCGGGACTGGGCGTTGCGTACCGCGGACGACATGGCCCAGCGCTCCCCCCTGGCCATGGCAGTAACCCGAGAGATGCTGGTGTTTGGGCGCCAGTTGACGTTAGAGAGTTGCTTTCATATGGAACTGCACTTGGCCAGGCAATGGTTCGAACAAGGCGACTTACTCGAAGGCGTGCGTGCGTTGTTGATTGAAAAAGATAAACGGCCTACCTGGAAGCCAGCGCCGGGCCCACGACAATTACAAGAACTATTTGAGGGCCTGTAACCCGTAAGGGCACTAGGCTTGCCAGGGAGTGATGGATGCAAGACCTTGAGCTGAACGAAGAACACATCATGTTCCGTGACATGGCCCGCCAGTTTGCCCAGGGCCAGATCGCTCCCCATGCCCAGGCTTGGGAAAAAGCCGGCTGGATCGATGATCAAGTCGTCGCGCAGATGGGTGAGCTTGGGTTGCTGGGCATGGTCGTACCCGAGCAATGGGGCGGCAGTTACCTGGACTATGTGGCCTATGCGCTGGCGGTCGAAGAAATTTCCGCCGCCGATGGCGCGGTGGGCGCCATGATGAGCGTGCACAACTCCGTGGGTTGCGGGCCGATTCTCAAGTTCGGCACGCCCGCGCAGCAAGATACCTGGCTACCGCGCCTTGCCTCTGGTCAAGCCATCGGCTGCTTCTGCCTGACTGAACCCCATGCAGGCTCGGAAGCCCACAACCTGCGTACGCGGGCCGAGCGGCAAGGGGATGAGTGGGTCATCAACGGCGCCAAGCAATTCGTCACCAATGGCCGGCGTGCTGAGTTGGCGATCGTGTTCGCGGTCACTGATCCGCAACTGGGCAAAAAAGGTTTGTCGGCCTTTCTGGTACCTACAGCCACGCCAGGCTTCGTGGTGGACCGGAGCGAACATAAGATGGGTATTCGCGCCTCTGACACCTGCGCTATCACCCTAAGCAACTGCCGAGTGCCAGCAGAGAACCTACTGGGCGACATAGGTAAGGGCTTGAACATTGCCTTGTCCAACCTTGAAGGTGGCCGTATCGGCATTGGTGCTCAAGCAGTAGGCATTGCCCGAGCGGCCTTGGAAGCAGCCCTGCGCTATGGCCGTGAGCGTACACAGTTCGGTCAGGCTATCGTCGAGCACCAGAGCGTTGCCAACCTACTGGCGGACATGCACACCCGGGTCAATGCTGCACGGCTACTGGTGCTACATGCCGCGCGCCTGCGCACCGCCGGCCTGCCCTGCCTTTCCGAGGCCTCCCAAGCCAAGCTGTTCGCCTCCGAGATGGCCGAGTGGGTCTGTTCCAAGGCGATTCAGGTTCATGGCGGTTACGGCTATCTGGAAGACTACCCAGTAGAGAAATACTACCGCGACGCCCGGATTACCCAGATCTACGAAGGCTCCAGCGAGATCCAGCGGCTGGTAATCGCCAGAGAAATGGTCCGAAACGGCTTGTAGGAGCGAGCAAGGCTCGCGAACCAGGGATGCCCAAGTTCGCCCGCTTTGATGGGCTCCTACAGTGTATGTGAGGCCCTCGGAGATCGCTCGTAGGAGCGAACCCTATTTTTGATGCAAAAACGCCGCTGACCCTAGGGGCAGCGGCGTTTTAGGCCATGCGTATCAGAACTTGCGATCAGTCACAGGCGCGTTCAACGGAGCGGTAGTTGCCGTCGTAACACCTTCGGCATGCTCGGTCGCTACATCCACATCGGTACGACGCACGGTGTCATGGATCGTCTCGGTGCGGTCGGTCGCTTCGGTACCTACACGTACTTCTTCAACCACTCGAGCGGTCTTGGCCACAACGGCCTCTTCGGCAGTCTCGGTGATCTCGATGCTGCCGTCCTTGAACGCGGCGAGGTCGGCTGCGGTCGCTTCGCGGTTCACAGCGGTGCGGTCGATCTTGGCATGTTCTTCATGCAGGCTGACCGATTCTTGCACTGGGCGCTCGGTTACATGGGTAACCACGCGCACTTTGCCCTTGGTGACTTTGCGCTTGCCAACCTTCAGCTCTTCTTCAATCACGGGAATAGCCGTAGCGTCGGTAACACTAGCGTCATAGCCGGACGTCAGCGGGGCGGTGGTCCCGGACGTAGCATGAACGCCCGCGCCATGATGATCGCCCGCCAGGTGAGTCACACCAGCAGCTACGCCAGCGCCATCGGTCCAAGTAGTAGAACGCTCATCAATATCGATAGCATTGCTGCTTTCCAGCACGTCTTGCACACGTTCCACTTCTTCATCGGTGGCAACGGTCACGGTCAGCAGGGTAGCACCACGCTTGTAGGCTTCTGGGTATGCCGACGCGTACTGGTGTGGCTTACCGTGGTCGTCTTCGCCAAACAGGGAGCCGAAGAAGTGGCTGATTTTCTCGCCGAAAGATTCACCATGGTGGCTGCTGCCATGGTAGTCGGTGCTATGGTCGGAAATCGCGCCCACGGTGGTCGTGGAACCAGCAACCGCTGCTTCTTGGGAAGACAATTTGATAGCGCTTTGGTCGATATTAATGCCCATCAATGCGTCTTTAGCACTTTGAGCTTCGGTCATCGAGTCGAAAGCGGCAACTAATGTATGGTTCATATATACCTCTCAAATCAAGCTTGGAGAAATTTTAAAAGGCGGGCTAAATATCACCCTGCTCTTCAGGAGTATTTTCAAGGCCAGTTCTACTGACCACCAACCGTTCCTTCTTAAGAGTCACAGGCTGGCTAAAAAGTTCTTCGTTTACAACTTGGCGAATATGCAGCTCTTCCTTGAGGATCAACCGCTTTTCAACGACCAGCACTTCTTCCAAAACCGGAATGATTGTAACGCCGTTTTCAATACGCACCTGTGGAGGCTGACTGGCATCGACTTCTTCGCCTATGGTTACCCGCTCTACTACGGCGTTTTCCGAGCGAAGGCTTTCGGTAACGATATAATCATGGGCCTCAACCGCTTTTTCGACCTTAACTGTTCCCGTGCGCACCGTGCGTTTGCTCACGCTCAACTGCTCTTCGATAACGGGTATTGGATCGTAAGCTTGCTTTGAATCAGGGGTGTCCATCATTACGCCTTTGAGAAGTGCATTCCTCTGCTGCTATTTACTGGAGTAAGCAAGAGCAGCTTGAGTTCAACCTAATGCCAACCGAGCGGCAATGACAGACGAACGGTTGTGTTCCCAACGAAAATTTCACAGCCTGACCAGTACTCAGCGCTGTTAACGCGACGCTAATTGGCCTTATCGATCAACGCCTGATACGCCAGAAGGGCTTGCCGGTTGGCCGCTTCATTGGCTTTGATCCGCGCCGCAGGCCCAACCAGGCTTAGGCCATATACCCCTTGGGCGGTATTGAGCACCACCGCCATGGCACCTACCCCAGGTAAGTGTTCTTCGTAATCGCAGGAGTACCCCTGCGCCCTGACCTCTTTTAGCTGCTTCAACAGGGCTTCAAGGCTTAGGGTGTTAGGTGTCAGTGGCTGCATCTTGCCGCTCAACAATTCGCGAACGCTCTGCTCCGGCATCTGCGCCAGAATCACCTTCCCGCAGGACGTGGCGTAAATGCTCAGCAAGCTGTCGACCCCGGGGGCGACACGTAGGGTTTGGCTAGACACCACCGAGTGCAGGATTACCAATTCCAGCCCGCTGGCGTGGGCCAATACGGCGGTCTCTCCGGTGCGCTGGGAAAGCGCCTCAAGGTAAGGCCTTACGCGCGCGGTGAGGTCCAGATGGCTGCGCGTGGCCAACCGCATAAGCGCAGGGCCCAGTCGTATGCCGGCCGCGCCGCCTGTTTCCAGCAACTGCTCAGAAGCCAGGGCGTCGACCAGGCGCTGCACTGTAGAGCGCGGCAAGTCTATGCGTTTGGCGATCACACCCAGGCTCAGCCCGAGAGGTTCAGCTTCCAGGCAGCGCAAAATCGCCGCCGCCCTTGAAATGACCTGAATACCGCCCCGTTCGGGATCACTTGCAGACATACCCATTGCTCCTTGTATCGCTGACCGGTACACTGTATCGAATTATTTCCTTCAGTTCCCGTTTTTTGTTTCAGGATATCCGTGCCCTCTTCTCCTGCTCCCCAGGCGCTACCCTTGCCCAAGCCCGCCCCCTTTACTGGGCGGCTTGCGCTGGGCTTGGTGGGCGTTTTGATCGCTGCGCTTACTTCGGGGATCAACGACCGCGTCACTGACATTGCCCTGGCAGACCTGCTGGGCGCCTTCGGCCTGGGGCATGATGAAGGTAGCTGGTTTACCTCCGCCTATGCGGCAGCGGAAGTCTGCGCCATGTTGCTGGCCCCTTGGTTCGCGGTGACGTTTTCCCTGCGACGTTTCGCGGTGGTGGCCACGGTTGCGTTTGGGGTATTAGGGGTGCTGGCGCCGCTGGCTCCCAACTTCCCCAGCCTTATTGCGCTACGCATACTGCAAGGGCTGGCCGGTGGCGCCCTGCCGCCGCTGCTGATGACCGCAGCCCTGCGTTTCCTGCCTTGGCATATAAAGCTTTATGGCCTGTCGGCCTATGCGTTAACCGCGACCTTCGGGCCCAACCTGGCCCTGCCGCTGGCCGCGCTGTGGGCCGAGAACGCAGACTGGCGCCTGCTGATGTGGCAGATCATTCCGCCTTGCCTGGGCGGGGCCGCGCTGATCGCCTATGGCTTGCCCCAGGACCCTTTACGGTTGGAACGGCTACGCCAATTCGATTGGCGTGGGGCGCTGTTAGGCGCAACAGGGCTGAGCCTGTTGATCATCGGCCTGACCCAGGGCGAACGCCTGGACTGGTTCGCCTCGCCCCTGATCACTGGCCTATTGCTCGGGGCCGCGCTGTGCCTGCCACTGTTTGTGTTCAACGAATGGTTCCACCCGCTGCCGCTGTTCAAGTTGCAGCTGCTGGGCAGGCGTAACTTCGCCTTTGGCATTTCAACCTTGATGCTGTTTATGTTCCTGGGCTTAGCCGGCAGCGCAGTGCCCTCGGCGTATTTGGCCAGCGTGCAAGGCTATCGCCCCCTGCAAACCATGCCCCTGGCCTTGACTATTGCCCTACCGCAGCTGCTGGTCGCACCGCTGGTAGCCTGGGCCATCAACCGCAATTGGGTGGACGCGCGCTATGTGATCGCGGCAGGGTTAGGCTTGATGGCCCTCGCTACCCTTTTGGCTTCTCAGGTGACCAGCGCCTGGATACGCGATGACTTCTATGCCCTGCAGTGGCTGCATACCTTTGGCCAGCCTATGGTAGTGGTGCCGCTGTTGATGCTGGCCACCGGGGTAATACACCCCCTTGAAGGCCCTTTTGCCTCGGCCATGGTCAACAGCCTGCGGGGCCTGGCCTCGGTGATTGCCGGGGTGGCCCTGGAAAACTTCGTTACCCACCGCGAGCACCTACACTCCAACCACTTGCTCGACCAGGTGGCCAACCGCTTGCCCGGCCTGCCCGCCGACCAGGCCGAAGGCCTTGGCCAGCGCGTGCACGAGCAGGCACTGACCCTGACCTACGCCGATGCCTGGCTGGCATTGATCGCCGTGGCCGTGACCTTGGTAGTGATACTGCTGACCCTGCCTAAACGCGCCTATCCACCGCAACCCCCGGTACCCTCATGAAGCACAAAACCTCCTTTGCCCTGGCTGGCCTGGCCCTTATAGCCTGCGTGGCTTACGGCGGCTGGCGCCTGGCCGCCACCGGCGCCGTGGAGCGCACGGACGATGCCTATATCCGTGCCGACTCCGTACTGGTGGCCCCGCGCCTGGCAGGGCAGATCGTTGAAGTGGCCGTGGACGACAATCAGAAGGTCAAAGCCGGGCAACTGCTAGCACGGCTGGACGACAGTGCATTTCTCGCGGCTCAGGCGGCGGCCCAGGCCAACGTGGCAGGCGCCGAGGCGCAACTGCATAACCTCCAGGCCAGCATCGAGCGCCAGGCGGCTCTGATTACCCAGGCTGGGGCAACCCTGCGCGCTACCGAGGCCTCGCTCAAATACGCTCAGGCCAACGCCCAGCGCTACTTGAACCTTTCCAATAGCGGCGCCGGCACCCAGCAAGAGCGCCAGCGCTCCGAAGCCGACCTGCTGGGCGCCCAGGCCGGGCGTGATCGCGATGCCGCCGCACAGGTTGCCGCCGCGCGCAGCCTGGACGTGCTCAAGGCCCAGCGGGACATGGCCCAGGCAACCCTGGACAAAGCCCGCGCGGACCTGCGCCAGGCGGACCTGAACCTAAGCTGGACCCGCATCCTCGCACCCCAGGACGGCATGATCGGCCAGCGCTCGGCTCGGGTTGGCGCCTATGTGGCCCTGGGCACCCCGCTGATGGCCGTGGTGCCCGTAGAACAGGTGTATGTGGTGGCCAACTTCCGGGAAACCCAGTTGGCCCATATGCACGCCAACCAACCGGTGAGCATCAAGGCGGACAGCCACCCCGACCTGCCCTTGCATGGCCATCTGGAAAGCCTGGCACCCGCCACGGGCCTGAGCTTCTCGGCGATTTCGCCAGACAACGCCACGGGCAACTTCACTAAAGTAGTGCAACGCATTCCGGTAAAGATCCGCTTCGATGACAGCCCCCAGGCGCTGGAACGCTTGCGGGTAGGCATGTCAGTGGTGGTGGATGTGGACATCAGCGAGGGTGATCGATGAAACCCCATGGCTTGCGTCTAGGAAACGTGACGGCAGTATTGCTCGCGTCCTTGGCCGGTTGCACCCTGGGGCCTGCCTACCAGGCGCCGCAGCCGGCCCTCCCCGCGCAGTGGCCAGGGGCGTCTGTGGGAAGCGCCGCCCGCTACAGCTGGCAGGACCTGGGCGACCCGCAACTGGCCAGCTTGGTTAAGCGAGCGGTAAGCGGCAACCTGGACGTACAACTGGCTGCCAACCGCCTCGAGCAAAGCCGCGTGCTCCAAGGCATCACCCGGGGCGAGCGCCTGCCTGGAGTGTCTGCCCAGGGGGGCTATAACCGGGAGCGCAATAGCGCAGACGGCTTGAATGACCCTTCCGGGCGTGGCGGGCAGGCGCCGTTCGAACTCTGGACCCTGGCCGCGGATGCCAGTTGGGAAGTCGACCTCTGGGGGCGGGTGCGGCGGCAAGTGGAAGCCGCCGAGGCGCAAGTGAAGATCAGCCAGGCCGAGCGTGACGGCCTGCTGGTCAGCCTGGCCGCCGAAACCGCCAGTGATTACCTTCAGTTACGCGGCGTGCAGGCGCAGTGGCAAGTGACTCGGCAGAACCTGGAGATCGCCCAACAAAGCCAGCAATTGACCCAGACCCGATTCGATAACGGTGTGACCACCCAATTGGACGTGGCCAACGCTGCGGCCCAGGTGGCGACTGTGCGTGCGCGCCTGCCGATGCTGGAGGCCGAGCAGGCTCGGCTGATCAACGCCCTAAGCGCCTTATTGGGGCTACCACCCCAGGCGTTGAGCGGTGAGCTGAACGAACCCCGCCCGCTGCCTACCCTGGAGGCGGCCATTCCCATGGGCGTGCCGTCACAACTGGCCCAGCGGCGGCCTGATATCCAGCAGGTTGAGGCAGCGCTGCACCAGGCAGTAGCGGCCACCGGCGCAGCCCAGGCTGACTTTTACCCACGCCTGACCTTGGGCGCCAGCCTGGGTAGCGAGGCCTTAAGCGGTAGCGACCTCGGGGCGTGGGGCGCGCGGGAATGGTCTTATGGGCCAAGCCTGTACCTGCCTGTCTTCCAGGGTGGCCGGCTGACCGGCACCTTGGCCCTGCGTGAACATCAGCAACAGGCAGCAGCCATCGACTACCAACGCACGGTGTTGAAGGCCTGGCATGAGGTTGACGATGCGCTGAGTGATTATGCCGCTGAGCGCCGTCACCAGCAGGCGCTGGCCGAGGCGGTGGCGCAGAACGACCGCGCCTTGGGCGTAGCCCGGCAGCGCTACCGCGAAGGCGCTATCGACTTTCTCAACGTGCTCAATGTGCAACGGGCGCTGTTGGATACTCAAAACGCACAGGTTTCCAGCGCCACCCAGGCAGCGCTGGACCGGGTGCGCTTGTACAAAGCCCTAGGAGGCGACTGGCCCGCTGCCACGGAATAACCTTCGCCATCGTACAATTAGGGCAGGCCGTTCGTCGCCCGTATGGCACCTAAAGCGCAGCGTTGCGCCCAAGCTAAGGTAATCCCCACCTTTGCGGAGATTTACCATGAGCATGAAAACACTTACCGGCCTGGTTCTGGCCAGCTTGCTGGGCGCCAGCTCGGTTGCGGCCCTGGCAGCGGATTCGACCAACACCACGGCACCTACCAGTGGCAATAACACCAACCCCTCCTCTACAGGCGGCGGCAATGGCAACAGCACCGGTGGCATGGGTTCAAGCACCCCAGGCACCCCAGGCGTGAGCAACGGCACCATGGGCAATGGCACCGGTGGCGGCGGCGCGAGTGACGGCGGCGGCGGCGGTGGCGGCTCAAGTGGCGGCGGCAGCGGCGCGGGTGGCTCGGGCGGCGGTTCCGGCGGTGGTGGCAGCGGCGGCGGTAGCTAATCGCCTTACGCTGGCCGAAGCCGGTGTGCTGCATTAAGCAGACGCCGGCTTTTTTGTGCGCGCGTGTTTCTGGGCCCCGGGGCTTACTGAGGCGGCAGGTGTTCGGCAGTCCAACCACCGCCCAGCGCGACAATCAGGTTTACGCTGGCCAGCAGGCGATTTTGCAGCAGGTCAAGCGCGCTACGTTCATTGTTCAAGGCCGTGGCCTGTACCGTGACCACGTCCAGGTAGCCGATAAGGCCGGCCTTGTACTGATTGGTGGTCAAGCGCAACGAGTCCCTTGCCGCAGCCAGGGCCTGGTCGCGCAGTACCGCCTCCTGGTCGTAGACCTTCAACTGGCTGAGGTAGTCTTCTACCTCGCGCATGCCGTCCAATACCGTTTGCCGGTACTGGGCGACGGTTTGGTCATAGGCCGCACGGCTGCGTTGCACCTCGGCGGAGCGGGCACCCCCATCGAATAGGGTCAACGCCAGTTGTGGGCCAACGGACCAGTAGCGGTTAGGCAGGCTCAGCCAGTTCGCCGACGTGCTGGAGCTATAGCCGCCCGCCAGGCTAAGGGTGAAATCCGGGTAATAGGCGGCGGTGGCCACCCCGATCTGGGCATTGGCGGCCATCACCGACCGCTCCGCCGAGGCGATATCGGGCCGGCGCTCCAACCATTGCGAAGGCACGCCTAGGGGAATGTCGGGCAGCCTTGGCACATCCTGCCGTTCGGCCAGGCTGAACGCCGCTGGCGGCTGGCCCATCAGCACCGCAATGGCGTTCTCCAACTGGGCCCGCTGCCATTGCAGGTCTACCTGTTCGGCCTGGGTACTTTTAAGTTGGGTCTGGGCCAAGGCAATGGCGTCGCTCCCCGCCACGCCTGCGCGGTACTGGTTTTCAGTCAGGGTAAGGGACCGCTGATAGGTTTCCACCGTGGCCTGCAAAAGGCGCTTTTGCTCGTCCAGCACCCGTAGCTGCAGGTAATTTTGTACCAGCTGGCTTTGCAGGCTCAAGCGCATGGCCGCCAGCTCCGCGAAGCTCGCCCCGGCGCTAGCGGTATCGGCTTCAAGGCCTCGGCGCAACTTACCCCAGAGGTCCGCTTCCCAGCTCACCCCTAACTGCGTGTTATAGGTATCGCGAATGCCACTGCTGGTACTACTCAGGCTCGAACCACTGCTGCCACGGCCCTGGGCGGCACGGGTTTTGTCCACGGTCAGGCCGATGGTGGGATAGAACGCCGCGCGGGCGCTACGCACCAGCGCTTGGGCCTGGCGGTATTGGGCTTCGTATTGGGCAACGGTCTGGTTGCCGTTGTTCAAGTTGGCCACCAGTGCGTTGAGCTCAGGGTCGCCGTAGACCTCCCACCAATTACCACGGGCCACGTCATCGGCGGGAGTAGCCTGGCGCCAGCCTTCGGCCTGCTTGAACTGTGTTGGGGTAGCCACTGCCGGGCGCTGGTAGTCGGGCCCCACGGCGCAACCTGCCAGCCCAGCGGCACAACAGGCCAGGGCCAACAAGCGCAAGGAACTGGCCCACGGGGCGGAACGTAGCACGGCGGTCATAACGGGTTTTCCAAGGCAGCGTCGGTGCGTATGCCGCGCCAGCGGCTGTAGCGGTGGCGCAAGCGGTCAAGGGCGAGGTACACCACTGGGGTGGTGTATAGGGTCAAAACCTGGCTCAACAGCAGCCCGCCAATGATGGCCACGCCCAAAGGGCGGCGCATTTCGGCCCCGTCACCACTGCCCATTAGCAGCGGCAAGGCGCCCAGCACCGCGGCCAAGGTGGTCATCAGGATGGGCCGCAAACGCAGCAGGCACGCCTGGCGGATGGATTCCAGCGGCGGCAGCTGCTCTTCGCGCTCCAGCTGCAAGGCCAGGTCAATCATCAAAATGGCGTTTTTCTTCACCACGCCAATCAACAGGAACAGCCCCAGCAGGGAAATAAGGCTGAACTCGCCACCGGTCAGGTAAATGGCCAGCAAGGCCCCTACCCCGGCCGAGGGCAAGGTGGACAAAATGGTCAGCGGGTGAATGTAACTTTCGTACAAAATACCGAGGATCAGGTACACCGCCATCAGCGCCCCGAGGATCATCCAAGGCTGGCTCTTTTGCGAGTCCATAAAGGCATTGGCGTTGCCTCCTGCCTTGACGATCACCTCATCCGGCACGCCTAGCCCGGCCAAGCCGCGCTCGATAGCCGCGGTGGCGCGGTCCAGGGATACGTTGGCGGCCAGGTCGAAGGAGATAGACTCGGACGCGAACTGCCCTTCATGGCTTACGCTGTCATCGGCCAGGCTGTTTTCGTAGCGCGCTACTGCGGCCAGGGGTACCCGCTTGCCGCTGTTGGTGATCACTTGCACCTGGTCGAGGGTGACCGGGTCTTGGGCATAGCGCGGGTCGATTTCCATGACCACCCGGTACTGGTTGAGGGTGTCGTAGATGGTTGAGATCTGCCGCTGGCTGTAGGCATTGTTAAGCACCGTCATCACGGTGTTCATGTCCACGCCCAGGCGTTTGGCCTGGTCTCGATCCACCACCAGCGTTACCTGAGCGGTACCGGCGCCGTCCCGGGCGTCGATGGCGGTCAGCTCTGGCAGTGAGCGGAACAGCGTGACAACCTTAGGGAACCATTCCCGTAGCGCCGTAAGGTCACCGCTTTGAATGATGTACTGGTACTGGGAACTGGAATTATCCCGAGCGCCGCCGAATTGCAGGTCTTGATCGGCAAACAATATCAGCCGCCCGCCGGGTATTTTGGGGATGTTATGGCGCAGCCGCTCGATCACGTGCTGGGCCGAGACCTTGCGCTCGGCCAGGGGCTTGAGCCGCACCAGAATGGTCGCATTATTGGTGCCGTTGTTGCCGCCCAGGGTAGCGGCCACGCTGAGCACCGCCGGGTCGGCCAGGAGGGCGTCACGGTATTGATGCATCTTGGGCTGCATCACCGTAAAGGACAGGCCGTCATCCCCCCGGATATACCCCATCAGTTGGCCGGTGTCCTGCTGCGGCATAAAGGTTTTCGGCACCACTACATACAGCGCTACGTTGAGCACGATGGTCGCCAGCAAAGACACCAGGGTCAGCACGGGGTGACGCAACACCCACCCCAGGCTGCGACCGTAGCCTGCCATCAGCTTACCGTTGACCCTGTTGCTCCAGCGTTCCAGGCGGTTTTCTTCCCCCGGTGGACGGGGCTTTAGCCAACGGGCGCACAGCATGGGCGTGAGGGTAAGGGACACCACCAGGGAGACCACCACGGCCGCGGCCAGGGTGATGGAGAACTCTCGGAACAGGTTCTCGACGATACCGCCCATGTACAGGATGGACAGAAACACCGCTACCAGGGAGGTGTTCATGGCCAACAAGGTAAAGCCCACTTCACGGGCTCCTTTGTAGGCCGCCCGCAGCGGCTCCATGCCTTGGTCGATATGCCGGGAAATGTTCTCCAACACCACGATGGCGTCGTCCACCACCAGCCCGGTGGCTAAAATCAGCGCCATCAGTGAAAGGTTATTGAGGGAGAACCCGTACAGGTACATCACCGCGAAGGTGCCGATCAGCGATACCGGCACCGCCAAGGTGGGAATCAGCGCGGCGCGGCCATTGGCCAGGAACAGAAACACCACCAGCACCACCAGCACCACGGCAATGAGCAAGGTGCGCTCGGCCTCATGGAGCGTGGCCTTGATCACGGTGGTACGGTCCATGGCCACGTCTAGCGAAACGTTAGCGGGCAGCAGCGAACGCAGGGCCGGCAGATGGCCTTTGATGGCCTCCACGGTTTCGAGGATATTGGCCCCAGCCTGGCGGTTGATCACCAGCAATACCGCATCCTTTCGGTTGTAGAAGCCGCTGTTGTAACGGTCCTCTACGCCATCGGTCACCCGCGCCACATCCCCTAGCCTGAGAATGGCCCCGTCCTGCTGGCGGATTACCAAGGGCCGGTAGTCGCTGGCCCGCTCCAACTGGTCGTTGGCCTGCACCTGCCAGGCCCGGCTGGCATCTTCCACGAAACCCTTGGGCTGGCGCACGTTGGCGCTGTCGATCGCCGCGCGCACGTCATCCAGGGCAATGCCATATTGGTTCAACTGGGCCGGTTCCAGTTCGATGCGTACCGCTGGCAACGAACTGCCGCCAATCTGCACCTCGCCCACGCCACTGACCTGGGCCAGGGTAGGCGACAGTATGGTGGAAGCCAGGTCGTACAGGCGCCCTTTGCTCAGGGAGGCCGAGGTCAGCGCCAGCACCATGACCGGCGCCTGGGACGGGTTGATCTTTCTGTAGGTGGGCATGCTTTTCATGCCGCTGGGCAGCAGGTTGCGTGAAGCGTTGATGGCCGCCTGCACGTCCCGCGCCGCACCGTTGATATCCCGCCCCTGCTCGAATTGCAGAATCACCCGAGTCGAACCCTGGCTGGAACGGCTGTTCATGCTGGTTACCCCAGAGATCGCCCCGAAGGCACGCTCCAGCGGCGTGGCCACGGACGAGGCCATCACCTCGGGGCTGGCGCCGGCCAGGTTGGCGCTGACCACGATGACCGGGAAGTCCATTTGCGGCAGAGGCGCCACCGCCAATTGGCCGAAGCTCACCCCGCCCAGCAAGATGATCGCCAGGCTTAGCAAGAAGGTGGCCACCGGCCTGCGGATAAAGGGGCCAGAGAGGTTCACACCGGGGCCTGCGCTGGGCGAGTACGAGTAAAGCGGCGGCTGGCGCGGTCGAACCAGAGGTAGATCACCGGCGTGGTAAACAAGGTCAGCAATTGGCTGACCAGCAAGCCGCCCACCATCACCAGGCCCAGCGGCTGACGCAGCTCGGCACCAGAACCGGTAGCGAACATCAAAGGCAAGGCGCCAAAGAGCGCGGCCAGTGTGGTCATCAGGATGGGCCGGAAGCGCAGCAGAGCCGCCTCGAAGATCGCGTCCTGAGGCGCCATGCCCCGGCTGCGCTCAGCCTCCAAGGCAAAGTCGATCATCATGATGGCGTTCTTTTTAACGATGCCGATCAGCAAAATGATGCCGATGATCGCGATCATGCCAAGGTCGTTGCCGCTTAGCAGCAACGCCAGCAGCGCTCCCACCGCCGCGGATGGCAGGGTCGACAAAATAGTGATGGGGTGGATGTAACTTTCGTACAACACCCCCAATACGATGTACATGGTCACCACCGCCGCCAGCACCAGCAGCAGGGTGCTGGACAGGGACGCCTGAAAGGCCGCTGCCGCTCCCTGGAACTGGGTTTGCACGCCCAAGGGCATGCCGATGTCCCGCTGGGCCTGTTCAATCACCTCTACCGCTTCGCCCAGGGCCACCCCCTTGGCCAGGTTGAAGGAGAGCGTGACCGCGGGGAATTGGCCCAGGTGAGAGATAGCCAGTTGCGCCTGCCGCTGCTCGATCCGCGCCAGGCTCGTTAGCCTAACCTGAGCACCACTGGTGATAGTGCTGGTAGTGCCATTGGCCTCGGAGCCGGTGCCGCTGGCGGTATCGCTGCCATTGTTGGCGCTGGCGCTGGCGGTGCTGCCCGAGGCTTTCACATACAGCTGCTCCAGCGCTTCGGGGCCTACCCGGCCGCCATCGGCTGATTGCAGCACCACCCTGTACTGGTTGGCCTGGGTGTAAATGGTGGAGATCTGCCGCTGGCCAAAGGCGTCATACAGCGCGTTAGTGATGTCCGATACCTGCACGCCCAGGCGCATGGCCGCGTCCCGGTCGATGTCCAGGTACACTTGCAGGCCTTTGTCTTGCAGGTCACTGGCCACGTCTCGCAGCTCAGGACGCTGGCGTAGCGCATCGACCAGCTTGCCGGTCCATTCGCTGAGCAGCTCAGGGTCTGGCGAGGCCATGCTGAACTGAAATTGGGTACGGCTGACTCGATCCTCAATGGTCAGGTCTTGCACCGGCTGCATAAACAGCCGCAGGCCTACCAAGGTGTCCACTTCCGGCTGCAAGCGGGCAATCACCTCGGTAGCGTTCAGGCTGCGCTCACCGTGGGGCTTTAAGTTGATCAGCAGGCGCCCGCTATTAAGGGTGGCGTTGTCCCCGTCCACACCAATGTAGGACGACAGGCTTTCCACCGCCGGGTCCTTCAGGATGATCTCGGCCAAGGCCTGCTGGCGCTCACTCATGGCCTGAAAGGACACCGCCTGCGGTGCTTCGGATACGGCCTGGATGAAACCTGTGTCCTGCACCGGGAAGAACCCTTTGGGCACCAGCAGGTACAACACTACGGTCAGGGCCAAGGTGGCCACCGCTACCAGAAGCGTAAGGGGCTGATGCCGCAATACCCAGCCAAGGCCGGTGGAATAGCGTGCCACCAGCCAATCCAGCCAGGCGCCGCTGACGCGGTAGAACTTCGACTGCTCGGCCGGCTCAGGTTCGCGCTTGAGCATCCGCGCGCACATCATGGGTGTCAGGGTGAGCGACACCACCAGGGAAATCAAAATCGCCACCGCCAGGGTAATGGCAAACTCACGGAACAGCCGCCCTACTACATCGCCCATGAACAGCAGCGGGATCAGCACGGCAATCAGCGAGAACGTCAGCGAGAGCAACGTGAAGCCGATTTGCCGCGCCCCCTTGATGGCCGCCTGGAAGGGGGTTTCGCCTTCTTCGATATGCCGGGCGATGTTCTCCAGCATCACGATGGCGTCGTCCACCACGAAGCCGGTGGCGATGGTCAGGGCCATCAGCGTGAGGTTGTTCACCGAAAAGCCTGCCAGGTACATCACGCCGAAGGTGCCGATCAACGACAGCGGCACGGTGATGGACGGAATCAGGGTGGCGCTTAGCCTGCGCAGGAACAGGAAGGTCACCATCACCACCAAGGCAATGGCGAACAGCAATTCGATTTGCACGTCCCGCACCGAAGCGCGAATGGTCTGAGTACGGTCGCTTAACACGGTGACGTCCAGGCCCGCGGGCATGCTGGCGGTCAGGCCTGGCAGCACGGCTTTTACCCGGTCCACCACTTCGATGACGTTGGCACCGGGCTGGCGCTGGATGTTAAGCAGTACCGCCTGGTTGCGGTTGGCCCAGGCCGCCAGGCGCTCGTTTTCCGCCCCGTCGACGATTTGGGCCACATCCCGCAAGCGCAGCGGCGCGCCGTTTTTGTAGGCCAGGATGAGATTGGCGTACTCCTCCGGGGAGCGCAGCTGATCGTTGGCGTCAAGCATGGACACCCGGGTAGGGCCGTCAAAGTTGCCCTTGGGCTGGTTCACGTTGGAGGCGCCGATCAGGCTGCGCACATCCGCCAGGTTCAAACCAGCCGCCGCCAAGGCCTGTGGGTTAACCTTGATCCGCACGGCATGGCGCTGCCCGCCGGCGATACTCACCATGCCCACACCGCCGATCTGAGCGATCTTCTGGGCCATACGGGTATCGACCAGGTCGTTGACCTTGGGCAGCGGCAGGGTTTTGGAACGTATGGCGATGGTCAACACGGGGGTATCGGCCGGGTTTACCTTGTTATACACCGGCGGCGCGGGCAGGTCGTTGGGCAGCAGATTATTGGCGGCGTTGATGGCCGCCTGCACTTCCTGTTCAGCCACGTCCATGTCCAGGGCCAAGCTGAAACGCAGGGTAATCACCGAAGCGCCACCGGAACTGGTGGATGCCATTTGCTCAAGCCCCGGCATCTGCCCGAACTGCCGTTCCAAGGGGGCGGTGACCGCGCTGGTCATCACCTGTGGGCTGGCCCCTGGGTACAGGGTCATCACACGAATGGTCGGATAATCCACCTGGGGCAAGGCCGATACCGGCATGAGCCGCCAGCCGATCAGGCCGGCCAGCACGATCGCCAGCATGCTCAGGGTAGTGGCGACCGGCCGCAGGATGAACAAGCGAGAAAGGTTCATGCGCCGCCCTTGCCCTGCTCGCCTTTGCTCCCAGGGTCAGTCACGCCGGGCTTGGCGCCGTGCAGTTGCTCGCCAGGGCTGGTGGGCAGTTCGCGGTTGTCTTTGACCACCTCCACCTCGCCACCGTCGCGCAAACGGTCGGTGCCTTCGAGCACGATACGGTCACCGGCGGCCAGGCCGCTTTCGATCACCGTGGAGGTGCCATTGCTGGCACCTACCTTCAATTGCCGCACCCGTACTTTAGTCTCGCCTTCCACTACATAAACAAAGGTGCCATCGGTACCGAACTGGATGGCCGCGCTGGGCGCCAATACCACTTGGCGCAAGGTATCCACCAGCAGCCGCACGTTGACGAACTGATTAGGGAACAGCCGCTCCTGCTGGTTATCGAAGCGGGCCTTGAACTTGAGGGTGCCGGTACTGGTGTCGATCTGGTTATCCGGGCTTGCCAGCACGCCGCTTGCCACCTGCTGGCGGTCGGCGCGGTCCCAGGCCTCCACAATCAGTGCCTGGCCGTTGCGGTAACGCCCCAGCACCGGGTCGATCTGGGTTTCCGGCAAGGTGAAGGCCACGCTGATCGGCTGCATCTGGGTGACCACGGCCACGGCGGTGCTGTCGTTGGCCGCCAGCAGGTTGCCAGCGTCCAGTTGGCGCAGGCCCACGCGCCCGGCGATCGGGGCTCGAATCTCGGTGAATTGCACATTGAGCTTGGCGTCCTCGACCGCGGCGGTGTTGGTTTTCACCGTTGCCTGATACTGGGCAACCAGCGCTTCTTGGGTATCCAGGGTTTGCCGGGCAATGCTGTCCTGGGCGAACAGGTCACGGTAGCGCTTGAGGTCCACCTGGGCGTTCTTGAGCTGGGCCATGTTCTCGCCCAGGGTGCCCTCGGCCTGTTGCAACGCGATGCGATAGCTGCGCGGGTCGATCTGGGCCAGCAGGTCACCGGCTTTCACCGCTTGGCCTTCCTGGAAGTTGACTTTCACCAGCTCGCCGGCCACGCGGGTGCGTACGTTCACCGTATTGAGCGCGGTAACCGTGCCAAGGGCTTTGAGGTAAACGGGGAAATCCCCCAGGGTGACAGTACCTACCCGCACCGGCGTAGCGCCGGCGGCCTCGCCAAAGGGCCCAGGCCTGCGCCCTTGAGCCTGCCCTTGACCAGGGGCAGCGGCGCTCGATGAAGCAGCGTGGCGGTGGTTCCAATACCAGAACGCTGCACCTGCTACCAGCAGCAATAACAGGGCCATCAAGCCAAAACGGCGTGAACGGGAACGGGGACTACGGGGGCTATCGACCATGGTACGGCTCAGCTTTCCTTCAGGACGCTGAACGATAAGCACTGCAGGGCGTTTCGCAAAGCGCCTTTACCGCTCTTTTACGTATCAGCAACAACAGGTAATGAATACGTGGGCAGACATAGACAGCAGCGCAGCGGGAGGCCGCGCTGCCTTTAGATTACTTCAAGACTGCCAGGGCGGCCTCGTAGTTCGGCTCCTGGCCGATCTCCGGTACCAGTTCGCTGTACAGCACCTTGTCTTGCTCGTCCAGCACTACCACAGCGCGCGCGGTCAGGCCTTTGAGTGGGCCTTCAGCGATAGCTACGCCGTAGCGCTCGAGGAACTCACGGCCGCGCTGGGTGGAGAGGTTGACGACATGCTCCAGCCCCTCGGCGCCGCAGAAGCGCTTCTGGGCAAAGGGCAGGTCCGCCGAAATGCACAGCACGGTGGTGTTTTCCAGCTCATTGGCCTGGGCGTTGAAGGTCCGCACCGAGGTTGCGCAGGTGGGCGTGTCCACACTTGGGAAAATATTGAGCACCTTGCGCTTGCCCGCGAAATCGCTGAGGGACTTGTCACTCAGGTCGCCTGCCACCAGGGTGAACGCCGGGGCCTGACTGCCAGGCTGGGGAAGCTGGCCATCCACACGTACAGGGTTGCCTTTAAGGGTCACTTGAGCCATGAAAGAACGCCTTTCGTTGGGTTTGAGGGAAGCGGCGAGTTAAGCATGAATGGGCCAGGGCCTGCCATATAAGTCACGGATCAATACCGCCAACACACGCAACGACCGAGCATTGATCGGCGACCACTGGCGCAGTGACCCAACCGAACACCCCGCCATCAAGGCTGTCTATCAAGCCATCGCAACAAGCAATTAGACGGCATTGCAGGGAACACTTACCTTGCTGGTGCAAGGAGTGCTGAAACATTCGTCCTGGCGTACCCTTACCGGGCACGGCCAGGCGCCCTGCAAGCACTTTGCATTCATTCAAGCGAGGCACAGATGTCACCGCGGCACCTTACCGACAGCTTTGCCCGACGGGTCGACTACTTGCGTATGTCGGTCACGGACCGCTGCGATTTTCGCTGCGTGTACTGCATGGCCGAGGACATGGAGTTCCTGCCCCGTCAACGTATTCTCACCCTTGAAGAACTTACGGAAATCGCCCGGGCCTTCGTGGCGCTGGGCACGCGCAAGATTCGCCTGACCGGCGGCGAGCCCCTGGTGCGCGCCGGGATCGTCGAGCTGTGCGCCAAGATCGCCGCCCTGCCCGGCCTGCAAGAACTGTGCATGACTAGCAATGGCTCTCAGTTGGGCCGACTGGCCGCGCCACTGCGTGATGCAGGCCTCAGCCGCCTGAACATCAGCCTGGACAGCCTGGACCCAGAGCGCTTCCGCCAGCTTACCCGCACCGGTGACTTGAATCAGGTGATCGCCGGTATCGATGCCGCCAACGCGGCCGGCTTTAGCCGCACCAAGCTCAACTGCGTTGTGATGAAGGGCCGCAACGATCACGAGATCAACGACCTCGTGGGCTTTGCCATCGACCGTGGGCTGGACATCAGTTTCATCGAAGAGATGCCCCTGGGGGTGATCACCGAGCACAGCCGCGCCGAGGCGTTCTATTCCAGCGACCAGGTGCGTGAGCGCATCGCTGAGCGTTACACCCTGGTACCGGCCACCGACACCACCCATGGCCCGTCTCGCTACTGGCGCCTGGCAGAGGCCCCGCAAACACGCATCGGGTTTATTTCGCCCCATAGCCATAACTTCTGCGCCACCTGCAACCGGGTGCGCCTGACCGTTGAAGGCCGGTTGTTATTGTGCCTGGGCAACGAGCATGCCGTAGACCTTAAATCCGTGCTGCGAGCCAACCCTGGCCACCCTGAGCGGCTGGAAAACGCCATCGTTGACGCCATGGCCCTCAAGCCGCTGCGCCATGACTTCACCCTGAACGACGACGTGCAGGTGGTACGCTTTATGAATATGACCGGCGGCTGATGGGGCGAGCGGGGCCCTGACGCACTGCCAAGCGCAACGGATGTGCTTTCCCCTCGCCTATGCATTAAAATACTGGCCCCGCTCGCCATGGCACCCGCCGCCGGCCACCCAGGAACCCACCGATGGAACATCGTGAAGCGCTGACCGCGCTGCGCAGCTTTCTCTCTACCCAGATCCTTGGCCAGGACAAACTGATCGATCGTCTGCTGATCGCGCTGCTTGCTGACGGCCATATGTTGGTGGAAGGCGCGCCGGGCCTTGCGAAAACCAAAGCCATCAAGGAACTGGCCGAGGGCGTGGAGGCCGAGTTCCACCGCATTCAGTTCACCCCGGACCTGCTCCCCGCCGACATCACCGGCACCGAGATCTATCGCCCGGAAACCGGCAGCTTCGTCTTCCAGCAGGGGCCGATCTTCCACAACCTGGTACTGGCGGACGAAATCAATCGGGCCCCGGCCAAGGTGCAGTCGGCCTTGCTCGAGGCCATGGCCGAGCGCCAGGTGAGTGTGGGCCGCAGTACCTATGACCTGTCCCCGCTATTTCTGGTGATGGCCACGCAGAACCCCATCGAGCAGGAAGGCACCTACCCCTTGCCCGAGGCCCAGTTGGACCGCTTTCTGATGCACGTGAAGATTGGTTTCCCGGAGGCGTCCGTGGAGCGGCGCATTCTGCAGCAGGCCCGGGGCGAGGCGCTCAACGGGGAAACCAAGCCCGAGCGGCGGGTAAGCCAGCAGGCGATCTTTGCCGCGCGCAAGGAAATTTTGGGCCTGTACATGGCCGACGCGGTTGAGGAATACCTGGTGCAGCTGGTGATGGCCACACGCACCCCGAGCAAATACGACAGTGAACTGGCTGAGTGGCTGGCCTATGGCGCCAGCCCACGGGGGTCGATTTCCTTGGACCGCTGTGCACGGGCCCATGCCTGGCTGGCCGGGCGGGACTTCGTAAGCCCCGAGGACATCCAGGCGATGATCTTCGACGTGTTGCGCCACCGCATTATCCTGTCCTTCGAGGCCGAGGCCGCCGGGGTCGATCAAGACCGGGTGATCCAGCGCATTCTCGACGTGGTCGCCGTGGCCTGAGCCAGCCCTGATGATCAGACCCGCCGCCGCCAGCGTCAGTGTCAGCCTCGCGCAACTTATCGAGATGCGTCACCGCGTGCGCGAAGTGCAATTGTTTTCCCGGCCCGGCCAGCGCAGCCCGCTGATCGGCCTGCACCACTCCAAGCTGCGCGGGCGGGGCGTGGACTTCGACCAGGTGCGGGTGTACCAGGCCGGCGACGACGTGCGCAACATCGACTGGCGGGTCACGGCCCGTACCCAGGAACCCCATACCAAGCTGTTCCATGAAGAGCGCGAACGGCCGATCTTCATTTTGGTGGAGCAGAGCCGCCAGCTGTTCTTCGGCTCGGCCCTGGCGTTCAAGTCCACCCTGGCTGCCCAAGTGGCCGCGCTGTTCGGTTGGGCCACCCTTGAGCACAACGACCGCATCGGCGGCTTGGTCTACGGGGACCAAGAACACTACGAGATCAAACCTCGGCGCAGCAAACAGAGCCTGTTGCAACTGCTCAACCGCCTGGCCAAGGTCAATGCCGCCCTCAACACCGACAGCCTGCCTGCGCCAGACCCTCTGGGCAGCGCCTTGCGCAGGGCTCGAGAAGTGCTGCGCCCGGGTAGCCTGGCCATCATCATTTGCGATGAGCGCGCCCTGGGCGATGGCACCGAGCAGCAACTGAGCCTGCTGGCCCGCCATTGTGACCTATTGCTGCTGCCCATCAGCGACCCCATGGACCATGCCCTGCCTGTTGCCGGCGTGCTGCGTTTTGGCCTTGGGGCGGGGTCACTGGAAATCGACACCAGCGACGCCGAACTGCGCCGGGGATACAAAGCCCTGGCCGATGCCCGCAAGGCCCACTGGGAACGCCTGGCGCATAAACTGGGTGTTCTGGTGCTGCCACTGAGCACACGCGCGGACGTCGTCGACCAATTGCGCGAATACACCAGCAATCGGCCCAAACCCGGCGCCAAGGCAAGCCCCGCGCCTGTATCGAGCCCCACCCCATGAGTGCTCTGCCCGGCCTGCAGCCGCTGATCGAGCCCGCGCCCATCAGCCTTTGGCCCTTGGCCCCCGGTTGGTGGCTGCTAGGCGGGTTGCTGTTGATCATAGCGGTAGCCGCCCTTTGGGCATGGGAGCGGCGGCCCGCCCCTGAGCCTGAACCGGAAGTCGCGCCCCCTGGCGAAGGTGAGCACGCCATCGACCCCGTTCGCGCTGAAGCCCTGGCGGAACTGGCGCTCATGCCCCGGCCTTACGACGGCGCGCCCGCTGGCGCCTGGCTGCAACAACTCAATGCGTTGCTCAAGCGCATTTGCCGCAACCACTACCCCAATGCCCACAGCCATACCCTCAATGGCAGAAAGTGGCTGGCGTTTTTGGATAACCGCTGCCCGGCCGCGGGCCTGACCCGCTGGATGATCCTGGTAGAAGGGGTGTACCGCCCCGAGTGCAAGCTCGACGACAAAGCCATCAACGGGCTCTATCAGGCAGTGGACACCTGGATACGCAAGCATGCTTGACTTCGCCTGGCCGCTGATCGTCATGCTGCTGCCCTTGCCGTGGCTTATGCGCAAGGTATTGCCGCCGGCCAGCGGCACTGAACAGGCATTGCAAGTAGGTTTTCTGGACGAGCTGGCCACCCTGAGCCGCCGCCGGGTGAGCCTGGGGCTACCCGGCTGGCGCCAACAAGCACCCTACGCCTTGATATGGCTGCTGCTGGTGTTTGCTTGCGCCCGCCCGCAATGGTTGGGCCCACCCCTGCCCTTGCCCGCCAGTGGCCGGGACTTGCTGGTGGCGGTAGACGTATCAGGGTCGATGGATTACCCGGACATGCAGTGGCAAGGCGAGAATGTCAGCCGCTTGACCCTGGTCAAGCACCTACTGGGAGACTTTCTGGAAAACCGCGAGGGGGACCGGGTGGGCTTGATCCTCTTCGGCAGCCGCGCCTACGTACAGGCCCCACTGACCTTTGATCGGCGCACGGTGCGTAGCTGGCTGGACGATGCCCAGGTTGGCATTGCCGGGCAATCCACCGCCATCGGCGATGCCATTGGCCTGGCGGTCAAGCGTCTACGCCTACGCCCGGCCGACAGCCGGGTGCTGATCCTGGTGACCGATGGGGCCAACAATGGCGGCCAGATCCAGCCGCTGGTGGCGGCACGTTTGGCGGCGATCGAACACGTGCGCATCCATACCATCGGCATCGGCGCCGACCCTCGGGCTTCCATCGCCAATGCCGCCCAGGGCCCAGGCCCGGTAAGCGACCTGGACGAAACGGCTCTCAAGGCCATCGCCAGCGCTACGGCGGGCGAGTATTTCCGTGCTCGGAACGGTAAGGACCTTCAGCGCATTGGCCAGGCCCTGGACCGGCTAGAGCCGGTGAACCAGGCGCCCACCCGGGTTCACCCCGTGCGGGAGCTATACCACTGGCCGCTGGCCGCGGCGGTGCTGGTCACCGCGCTGCTGGTCGCCAAACGCCTGCTGCCCATGGCCCGGCGCCTGGCGCGTAGCAGCAAGCTGGGCGCCTGGGCAGTGGCCATGGGCGCTCGGCTGGGCCAGCGAGGCAGGCGCCCATGAGCGAACTATGGCCCCACTGGGCACGCCTGGGTTGGTTTGCTGCCTGGCCGGTAATGGTTTGCCTGTGCTGGGCGCTATGGCTGCGCCGGCGGCGTACTGGGCGCTGGCAGGCATTGCTGCCTCGCGGCTTTCACGCCACCTTGCTGCGTGGCGGGCAAGGGCGGGCCGAGCACTGGCCGCGGTTGCTGCTGGGCGCGGCGGCGCTGCTGGCAGGCTTGGCCTTGGCAGGGCCCGGTTGGCAGCGGGACCAGCAGGTAGCCCCGCGCCCTGACGACCCGCTGGTGATCATGTTGCAACTGACACCCAGCATGCTGGCCAGAGACGTTTCGCCCGACCGCTTGAGCCAGGCCCGACGCAAAATCCTCGACCTGCTGCAACGCCGTGGCGATGCGCCAACCGCCATCGTCGTGTACGCGGGCAGCGCCCATACCCTGGTGCCGCTGTCCGACGACCAGGCTACCATCAGCAACCTGCTGGCTGCGCTCAAACCTTCATTGATGCCGGAGCCTGGGCAACGGGCAGACCTGGCCATGCGTCAGGCCCTGAGCTTGCTGGCCCAGGCCGGGCAAGGCCCGGGGCGTTTGCTGTTGATCACTTCGGCGGTCGAAGACGCCGAACGAGATGGGCTGATGCATTGGCTGGGCCGACACGGCCCGCCGCTATCGATACTAGGGGTAGGCAGCGCCGAGGGTGCGCCCGTTACCCTGGAAGACGGTGAACTACTCAAGGGGCCGAACGGCGCTATCGAGGTACCACGGCTGGACGCCAACGGCCTTGATCGCCTGGCCAGCCAGGCCCGGGGCCGCTATCAGACCGCTGCGTTAGGCAACCATGACCTGCGCGCCCTGGGGCTGCTGGACACTGCGCGTGGCGCGTTCGCCAGCGATGCCAGCCAAGCCCCACCCATGGACCGCTGGGCCGATCAAGGCTATTGGCTGCTATTGCCACTGCTGGCCATCGCCGCCCTGGCCGGCCGCCGTGGCTGGTTGCTGTGCCTGCCACTGCTGCTGGCACTGGGCGGGCTACCTCGGTCGGCCTATGCCTTCGAGGCGGCAGACCTGTGGTGGCGCCCGGACCAACAGGGCCAACGCCTGCTGGTCGAAGGCAAGCCAGCCTTGGCCGCGCAACACTTTGCCCATTACCAGTGGCAGGGCATTGCGCTGTACCGGGCGGGCCAATACGCCGAGGCCGCCAAACGCTTCGCCCAAGGCGATAGCGCCGCCGACCATTACAATCGTGGCAACGCGCTGGCCCAAAGCGGCGCCCTGGAGCCTGCGATACAGGCCTACGAGCAAGCGCTGGAGCGTGACCCTGGCCTGGGCGTGGCCCAGCATAACCGCGCCTTGGTGCAAGGCCTGCTGGAGGCGCGTAACGCCGAGCAAGTGGCCACGGCGAACCCTGCCACCGGCGAGGCGGCACCACAGCGGCTCCCCGAAAGTGAGCACCCTGGCGATAGCCAACAGCCGGATGCCACTGGCGCGCCCTCTGCCGATAACGGCCCAGGAGGCGCGGCCGCGGCTGGCATGGCCCCTACCCCAACGGCCCAAGGCACGGGTGACGGCGCCGCAGACACACCCCCTAGCGATGCGGGCGGGGCCACCGAACTCAACGAGCCGCCAGACGACGAACAACGGGACTCGCTGGAGCAATGGCTGCGACAGATCCCGGACGATCCGTCAGAATTGCTGCGTCGCAAATTTTTGTATGAACAGCTGCAACGGCAGGAACCCACCCCATGACTCGGCGCTTCGCCTTTTTACTCTGCGGCGTGATCGCCCTGCTGCCACTGCCAGCGGCCGCGGCCTCGCTGTTGGCCAGTGTCGACCGTACACGCCTGGCGGTGGGCGAAACCTTTGAGCTGACCTTGCAAACCAGTGATGTGACCCTGTTTGGCCGGCCCGACACTGCCCCCCTGCAGGCGCGGTTCGAGGTAGGCGACGTGCGCCAGGTCAACCAATTGGCCAGCCTGGCCAATGATCAAGGGCCCAGCACGCGCTGGATCATCACCCTGACCGCGCGGGAAAGCGGCACCCTTACCTTGCCAGCGCTGAGCGTAGGCGCGCTGCGTAGCCAACCCATCAGCGTGCAGGTGCTTAACGCGGACACCCCCGCTCAAGCGGCCCAGGCACCGGTCTTTATCGAAGCGGCGCTCGACCAGCAAGAGGTCTACGTACAGGCGCAGTTGGTGCTAACCGTGCGGGTGTACCACTCGGTGGCGCTCTATGACGACAGCAGCTTCTCCACGCCAACCATCGCCGATGCCCGGGTGGCGGCCCTGGGTAGCCGCCGCACCTACGAAAAAGTCATCAATGGCGTGCGCCATGGGGTGATCGAAACCCGCTACATGCTCTATCCCCAGCGCAGCGGCGAATTGGCCCTCCCTGCCTTGATATTCACGGCGACCACCGTGGAAAATGACGACACCGGCAAACCCCGCGCCGGAAAGCAGGTGCGGGTCAGCTCTGCCCGTATGCGCGTACAGGTGCTGGCCAAGCCGGCGCTTTATCCGGCGAGCGCCACCTGGCTCCCTGCTCGGGGCTTGAGCCTTACGGAAAGCTGGAACCCTTCTCCCGATCAAGCGCGAGTGGGCGACTCGCTCACCCGTACTCTCACCCTCAAGGCCGAGGGGCTGTCCAGCGCACAGTTGCCACCCTTGCCCAACGGCAGCCTAAGCAGCGTGCGGCGTTACCCCGACCAGCCACAGCTAAGCGATCAAAGCGCCGAGCGCGGGTTGGTGGGCAGCCGCCAGGAACGGGAAGCGCTGGTGCCTGTACGGGCGGGCAGCATCGAATTGCCGGCGGTGGACGTGGTGTGGTGGAACACCCTCGAAGACCACCTGGAACACACCAGCCTGCCCGCGCGCACCTTGCAGGTCAGCGAGCGCCCGGACGCCCCGGCAGACCCTGCCCCAGCGCCCGTGGCCCTTGCGCCGCGCCTGGTATGGCCCTGGCAGGCGGCCACCGCCGTGCTGCTCTGTACTACCCTACTGGGCTTTGGCCTGTGGTGGCGCGCCCGCTCTCGCCCCGCGGTGGCCAGGGTCGCCATGGCCGGGCCAGGCTCTCGTGGGCTGCTCGACGACCTCAAGCGCGCCTGCCAGAACAACGACCCCCAGGCCACTCGCCAGGCCCTGGATGCCTGGGCCCGACAGCAACCGGAAACCCTTGCGCAACTGGCCGCCCGCTACCCGGCGTTGTCCGACGCCTTGGACGCGCTCAACGGCGCGCTCTACAGCGAAGCCGGCCGCTATTGGCAAGGCGCGCCGCTCTGGGCCGTGGTGAGCAGTATTCCTACCCACGGGCACACCGACCGTGACGCGGAGGAAAACCTCCCTCCGCTTTACCCTAAATAGGACCGAGGCCCCCATGCGCTTACTGCACACCTCTGATTGGCACTTGGGCCAAAGCCTGCACGGCCAGGACCGGGACTACGAGCACCAGGCCTTCCTTACCTGGCTGCTGGCCCGCATCCTGGCGCTGCGGCCCGACGCCTTGCTGATAGCCGGCGATATCTTCGACACGGTCAACCCGCCCCTCAAGGCTCAGGAGCGGCTGTACGACTTTATCGTCAACGCTCACGAAGCCTTGCCCACACTTACCCTTGTAATGATTGCCGGCAACCATGATTCCGGCTCACGGATCGAGCTGCCCGCCCCGCTTATGCGCAGGCTGCGTACCCACGCGTTGGGTCGGGTGCTATGGCTTAACGATGGCGAGCTGGACAGCGAGCGCCTGCTGATCCCCCTGAGCGACGCCAGCGGCGCAACCGCTGCCTGGTGCCTGGCTTTGCCGTTTTTGCGCCCGGCGGAGGTTACCGGGCCGCACCTGGGCGACAACTACCTTAGCGGGATCGGCGAGGTGCATAAGCGCCTGATCGCCGCCGCCAATCAGCGCCGCCAGCCCGGCCAGCCACTGATTGCCATCAGCCATGCCCATATGGCAGGCGGCGCGGTGTCTCTGGATTCGGAGCGCAGCCTGGTGATCGGTACTGCCGAAGCGCTGCCAGCCAGCCTGTTCGACGACAGCGTGGCCTACGTAGCCCTGGGGCACCTACACAAGCCCCAGCAGGTCAATGGCGAGCAACGCATACGCTATAGCGGCTCGCCCATTCCGCTGTCGTTCTCCGAAGTGGACTACCCCCACCAGATTCTCCAGGTGGACTTCACTGGCGATCAGCTGCAAGCGGTGCAAAGCCACCGCGTACCGCGCGCCGTGGACTTGCTGCGAGTAGGCCCGGCACGGCTCGACGAGGTGCTGGCGCGGTTGACCGCCCTGCCTGCTCCGGACCTGCTGGCCAGCGTGGTGCAGCACCCATGGCTGGAAGTGCGAGTGGTGCTTGATGAGCCTCAGCCTGAATTGCGCACCCAGATAGAACAGGCACTGGCCGGCAAGGCTGCCCGCCTGGTGCGCATTGCGGTGGAGTATCAGGGGCGCGACGCCAACCAGGAAGGCCCGGCGCTGGAACAGCTTGAGCAACTGAGCCCCGAGCAAGTGTTCAGCCGGGCTTGGCAAGAGCAATACGGCAGCGCCGTGGATGCCGACACCCTTGAAGACTTTCTGCTGCTGTTGCAGGAAGAGCAGCAGGAGCCTCAGCCATGAAAATCCTCGCCATTCGCCTGAAGAACCTGGCCTCTCTGGCCGGGCCCGTGGTGTTGGACTTCACCGCCGAACCTTTGGCCAGTGCCGGCCTATTCGCTATCACGGGGCCCACCGGAGCGGGCAAAAGCACCTTGCTCGATGCCCTGTGCCTGGCCCTGTTCGGCGCGGTGCCCAGGCTTGGCTCCACTGGCCGTGACGCCAAGGTGCCCGATGGCGAACACGAGATCGCCACTGGCGACCCTCGCAACCTGCTGCGCAGAGGCGCGGGCATGGGCTATGCCGAGGTGGATTTCATCGGCGTGGACGGCGTTCGTTACCGCGCCCGCTGGGAAGCCAACAGGGCCCGGGATAAAGCCGGCGGCAAATTGCAGCCCAGCCGCCAAACCCTGCAAGACGTGGACAGCGAACGCCTGCTGGCAACCCAAAAAGGCGAGTATCGGCCCCTGCTTGAAGCCCGCCTGGGGTTGAACTTCGAGCAGTTCACCCGTGCGGTGCTGTTGGCCCAAAGCGAGTTCAGTGCCTTCCTCAAGGCCGATGACAACGAGCGCAGCGAGCTGCTGGAAAAACTTACGGACACCGCCCTGTACAGCCGCCTGGGCCGCCGCGCCTACGATAAAGCCCGCGGCGCTCGCCAGCAGCTCGAAGCCCTGCAGGCCCAAGAGGGCGCGTTCGCTGCCCTGGACGACAACGCCCGCCTCGCCCTGGATAGCACCCTGGGCACCGCTCGCCAGGCATTGACTACCGCCCAGGCCCAGCGCCGTGCGCTGGAAAGCCAGCAGCAGCATCAGCGCGATGGCCTTCGCCTGGCCAGCGAAGCCCAAGCCGCGGAGCAAGCATTGACCGCTGCCGACCAGCAGTGGCAACAGCTAGAAAGCCAGCGCCACGACCTGACCCACCTGGAGGCGCTGGCGCCCCAACGCCCGTTGCTGGAACGGCAAAAGCGCCTGAGCGAACAACTGCGTACGCTCACCCTTAGCCTGGCCGAGGCCAGCGCTGACGTCGCCGCCAGGCAGCAGGCGGCCGGAGGGGCACAGAGGGGCCTGGATGCCGCCCAGGCAACCCTTGAAACCGCCAGCACGGCCCAGGCCACTGAAGCGCCAGCGCTGCGCCTGGCCTTCGAGCAGCACAGCGCGCTGCGTCATCTGGAGCAGCAACTCGCCCCCTTGCAGGCCCGCCAGGCCCAGGCCGAACAGCAGTACAGCGAAGCAGAGCAAGGCCTGGCGCAGTTGACCCAGGCCCAGCAGGAAAGCACCGAAGTGGCCCGGGCCATCGAAGCCCGCCTCGAAACCAGCGCCCCCCTTGCCCGCCTGGCCAATGCCTGGGAGGCCTACCAGCCCCGCTTGCAGCAGTTGGTCAAAGGCGCGGCCCGCAAGGCACAGTTGGCCAACGAGCTACCGGCCTTGCGCCAAGCCGCCGACACCGCGCGTGAGCGCCAGGCCAGCGTACAAGCCGGGCTGGACGAGCTTAATGGCACCCTGGGCGACACGAAGGACCTGGGCGAACGCCTACAACTGCTGAGTGGGTTGATCCGTGATAACCGGGGCGCCTTGGAAGGCCTTGGCGCACTGGAAGAGCACTGGCGCCGCTGGGCCGAGCTGGAGGAGCGGCATAGCGAACTCAACGCTCAACGACAGGCGCTGGCCGAACAGCGCCAGGCACGGACCACCGAGGGCAAATCGGTGAGCGCCGAATACCAAGCCGCCAGCCAGGCCTTGGATGTCACGGTGCAAGTGCTCGAACGCCAGCACCTGGCTCGGCTGCGCGCAGGCTTGGTGCCTGGCCAAGCCTGTAGCGTGTGTGGCAGCCTCGACCACCCGGCGCATCGCCAAGGGGTTGATACCAGCGCCATAGCCCAGGCCCTTGAAACCCAGGACCTTGAGGAAATCGAAGCCGCCCAGGCCAAGGTCCAAGGGCTGTCCAACCGCCTGGCCGAGCTGCGGGCAGAAGTGGCCGCGGTGATCGAACAGCAGAAGCAGCTCAGGACCCAACAGCAGCGCCTGGACGCGCAACAGCTGGCCGCCCTGGAAGCCCTCAAAACCCTACCGCGCCACGATGAACTGCTGGCCACGCCCGCACCGCGCCGCCAGGCTTGGCTGAGCGAGGCCCTGGGCAGGTTGCGCCAGCAAATCCAGGACGATGACGCCCAGCTCAAAACGTTGCTGGGGGCCCAGGCGCAAACCACCGCGCAGTTGGAGCAGGCTCGCCAGGCCCGCCAGGCCCTGGACGAAAGTGCCCGCGCCCTGCACTACCACCAAGAGCAACTACAAGGTGAAGAGCAGCGTTTCGATGAAGAGCTTCACGCCTTCGCCACCCTGCTACCGGAGGACCGGCTCCACAGCTTGCGTACCGCGCCTGGGCACGCATTGGCGGACCTCTCCAGCGCCCTGGATCAACGTCTGCGCCTGCTGGAACAACAGCAGGCCCAGGCGCGGGCCCAGGAGCACCGCCAGCAGCAGGTCCAGATCGCCGAGGCTCAACTCAAGGGCTTGGCCCAGCAGCGGGAGGGGTTGTGGGCCGACGTGCACGCCTTGGGCCAGCAGCGCGAACACGCCAAGGCAACGTTGGCAGAGCACTTGGATGGCAGGGCCAGCGCGGATGCCTGGCAGGCTCAGCTGGAGCGGGCTGTAGCCACTGCGCGCACAGGCCACGCCGAGGCAAGCACGCAACTGCAACAGGCCCTGAGCAACGCTCAGGCCGCTCGCTCGCGCCACCAGGCCCTGCTCGACCAGCAGCAGAGCGCACAGGCAGAGCTTGCCGAACTGGAACCCGCCCTGCTGAGTTGGCGTCAGGCTCACCCGCAACTGAGCAATGGCGAGCTGGAACGTTTGCTGGCCCTAAGCGACAGCGCGGTGAGTGCCTTGCGCGGCCAGATCGCTCAAGCGCATACCCGGCGCGAACAAGCCGAGGTGCTGCTACGCGAACGCCAACAGCAGCTTCAGGCCCATCAAACACAGCCCGGCACCCACGACCTTAGCCCCGAGGCGCTGACCGAGGCACTGGCGCAAGCCAACGCTGAGTGCGAACGCCTGGAACAGGCCTGCGCCGAAGCCCGCGCCGCTCAACTTGAAGACGACCGTCGACGCCAGGCGCGCGAGGCCCTGGCCGCGCAATTGGCTCAGGCCCACGCCGAGCATCGCCGCTGGGGGCGGCTCTCGGCCTTGATCGGCTCGGCTGAAGGCGACCGCTTACGCAAGATCGCACAGGCTTACAATCTGGATTTGCTGATACGCCACGCCAACGCCCAGCTAGTGCAGCTGGTGCGCCGTTACCGGCTCAAGCGTGGGGGTAGCGCCCTGGGGTTGCTGGTGGTGGATACGGAAATGGGCGACGAAGTGCGTTCAGTGCATTCGCTCAGCGGCGGTGAGACCTTCCTGATGTCCCTGGCCTTGGCGCTGGGCCTTGCCTCGATGGCGTCCAGCACCTTGCGTATCGAGTCGTTGTTTATCGACGAAGGCTTCGGCAGCCTGGACCCAGAATCCCTGCAACTGGCCATGGACGCCTTGGATAACCTCCAGGCTCAAGGCCGCAAGGTGGCGGTGATCTCCCATGTACAGGAAATGCACGAACGTATTCCGGTGCAGATTCAGGTCAAGCGGCAGGGCAATGGCTTGAGCGAGGTGACGGTGGTGCCCTAGCGGCTAAAACGGCACCTATCCCGTGTAGGCGCTAGCGCCAGCTAGCGAAGAGACGGCACAATAAATGCCGCAGTGTTCGCCAGCTCCGGTGGCTCCTACAGCAGATGAAAGATCACATTTTAGGCGCCAGAAACTTCAAATCCGCCGGTGACTCCTGCTTGTAGCGTTGGACCGTACGGCCCAGCAGGCCAGTGTTCGGGTCGCGCTCGATGACCACGATTTCATTGCTCTTCTGGTTGGCCACCAACATAAAGCGGCCCGTTGGGTCGAGGGTGAACTCCCGTGGGTGATCCCCATCCACCGAGCGGCGCTGTACCGGTTTGAGGCCGCCTTCAGAGTCCACGGCGTAGACCACCAGCTCATTGACCGAGCCCCGGTTGGCGACATACAGGAACCGGCCATCTGCCGAAGCGTGTAAGCCGCCCGCCGCGCCCTTCACAGGTTTTTCCCCAGGGGCCAGGTCCTGCAGGTTAGTGCGAACCAGAGTGCCTGCCTGCCAGCGTAGGCTGGCGACCTGGGCTGGCATCTCCAGGGTCAGCCAGGCATGTTCGCCGCTGGCGTCGAACAGCAAATGCCGTGGGCCGCTACCTGGGGGCAGGTCTACCGACGCGGGGCTGGCCGGGGCCAAGGGCACCTTGGCGTTGGGCTGATAACCGTAGATCATCACTTTGTCCGCGCCCAGGTCGCACACGTACAGATAACCCCGGTTGCTGACCGCCGAGTGCACATGGCCGCTGGCCTGGCGCTCTGGGTCCACCTTGCTCGGGGTGTGGCGCTTTTCTTGGGCCACCTCGCCCAGGGCGCCCTCTTCGCTCACCGGCACCGCCGCCAGGCTGCCGCCGGGCTGTGGGTTCACTGCATAGTTGGCCACGAATAAAAAGCGCTCGTCCTCGCTCAGGCTGGAGTGGGTAGGTTCATGGCTTTTGGTTTCTACCTGGTTGATCAGAGTCAGCTCATGGCTGGCCGGATCGATGCGGTAGCTGCTCACGCGGCCGACTTCATCTTTTTGCCCTGGGCCATTTTCGTTAACCACGAACAGCCGGGTCTGGGCTTTATTCAGGGTCAGCCAGGAAGGGTTATGGGCTTTGATCACCTGAGCCGGAGTGGACGAAAGCTGCCCGGTCTGGCTGTCAAAGCGCAGCCGGTACAGGCCTTCACTTTGGGCTTGGGTATAGGTGCCCACCAGCACATCATAGCTAGCGGCCGAGGCTAGGGTGGAGCCGACAGCGGCGGCTCCGGCAAGGGTTAGGGACATCAGTACTCGCAGCATCAATAATCTCCAAGGTGCAGACCGTCGCCGCGCGCAAAAGTTGAAGCCCAGACGACCTACTGCTTTATACGTGGTCTTCGTCTTCTTCGGCAGAAAAGGCGTCGAGCAAGCGTAATCGATGCTCGGTATCGGCTGCTTGAATGTTCCATTCATCAGGGATAGCCAGGGGCGTGGCGGCAGCCACTTGATCTGGGGTAAAGGCCCAGCGGCGTTCCCTGCTGCCGTCCATGCAGGTGATGGTCAACCCACCCTCTTCATCAAGTTCGAGGTCGAATGCGTAAAGGTCATCGATCATCACCATGTCAGTGACCTCAAGGGCTTGAACCAATGGGTGGGTCATGGGCGGCTCCAGAATAAGAAAACGCCCATTGTACTGGGCGCTGCCCGTGCGCGCTTGTTAAAGCACCCCGACCCCACCCGGTTGAAACACCGCTTCGGCCGGGCTGATGCCGTTGACCAAGGGCTCGCCAAAGGCCTCAAGGCTCACCTCGAAGCGGTCGCCAGGCCTGGCTTGAATGCCATCGGCGAAGGACAAGGTGGCGGTGCCGAAAAAATGCACGTGCACATCCCCGGGGCGCAGGAACTGGGCGTATTTGAAGTGGTGGTATTCGAGGTTCTCGAAGCTATGGCACATGTTGGCCGCGCCGCTCAAGAATTCCTTCTCCCACAGTACTTGCCCGTTCCGGTGGATACGGCTGGTGCCGGCCAGGTGTTCAGGCAGCGCCCCGACCCGCAACTCTGGGCCGAAGGCACAGGCGCGCAGCTTGGAGTGGGCCAGGTACAGGTAATTCTTGCGTTCCATTACATGATCGGAGAACTCGTTACCCAGGGCATAGCCCAGGCGATAGGGCCGGTGGTCCGGGCCGATCACATACAGCCCGGCCAACTCAGGCTCTTCGCCCGCGTCCTCGGCGAAGGGTGGCAAGGGCAAGGCCGCGCCAGGGCGCACAATGATCCCGCCGTCGCCCTTATAGAACCACTCTGGCTGAACGCCCGCCTCGCCTGCCGGCGGCTTGCCCCCTTCCACGCCCCACTTGAAGATCTTCATGCTATCGGTGATCGCCGCGTCGTCGTTGGCCTGCTGGTGCATCTTGTCTCGGGTCGCGGCGCTGCCCAGGTGAGTCAGGCCGGTACCGGTCACCAGTACATGGGCCGGGTCCGGGTGGTCCAGCGGTGAAAGAATGCGCTGCTCGTCGAGCAACAGCCGGTAGCTCAAGCGCTCGCCACGGCCGTATTGCGCCGCCGCCGCCTGGCTGGCCAGGTCACGACCCTGGGCGATGGCGTCCAGGGCCAGTTCGCGGGTACTGCCCACGCCCTCCAATACCTGCACTTGGTCGCCGTTTACCAGGCCAACACGACGCGCACCATCGGCGGTTTGTAATTGTACTAAGCGCATAAGGGTCTCCTAAGGATTAAGGGCGAGCGCTGGCAGCGAAGGCTTGCGCAGGCAGCGCGTGACGCCGCTCCAGCACGCGATAAACAATAAAGGTCAGTACCAGGCCGAACAGCAGCACGCCGGTAAGGAAGTACAGCCCACTGGCCAGCTCGCCCGTGGCCTGCTTGAGCGCCCCCACCACAAACGGCCCCAGGTAACCGCCCAGGTTGCCTACCGAGTTGATCAGCGCAATGCCCGCCGCCGCGCTGGCGCCAGCGAAGAAGCGCCCTGGCAGCGTCCAGAACACCGCCGTGCAGGAGAACAACGCGAAGGCCACCAGGCACAGGGCGGCCAGTTGCAGCATGGGCGCGGCGAACCAGGCGGCGCCGAACATGCCGGCGGCGCCCAACACATAGAGCACTGCCAAATGGCCATAACGGTCGTTGAGCCGATCGGAACTGCGAGGCACGATCAACAGCCCAAGGATGCCGAAGCCATAAGGCACCGCCGACACGAACCCAGTCGTCAGGTCGCTGCCGCCAAACTGTTTGATCAGGGTCGGCAGCCACAACCCCAGCCCGTAGATGCTCAGAGTGACCGGCAGGTAAAACAACGCCAGCAGCAGCACTCGACCATCCTTAAGCGCCTTGAGCGGGTTGCCATGGCGGGTTTGCCCATAGTCACGCAGGTCTTTTTCCAACTCTACGGTAAGCCAGGCCTGTTCTTCGGCGCTGAGCCACTTCACTTGACCAGGGCCGTCGGGCAACCAGCGCAGCACCGGCCAGGTCAGTAGCACCGCGGGGGTACCAATGACGATAAACAGCCATTGCCAACCGTGCAGCCCCAGTATCCCCTCCATGCCCAGTAGGCCGCCGGACACCGGGCCGGTAATCATCATGGCGATAGGTTGGGAAAGGATAAACAAGCCCAGGATCTTGCCCCGGTGGCGTACCGGGAACCATTGGGTGATGTAATACAGCACGCCTGGAAAGAAGCCTGCCTCGGCCGCGCCTAGCAAAAAGCGCATCACATAGAAACTGTAGGGCCCCTGAATGAACGCCATGCCAATGGTAATGGCGCCCCAGGTGATCATGATCCTGGCGAACCAACGGCGCGCGCCAAAGCGCTCGAGCATCAGGTTACTGGGGATTTCAAGAAGGAAGTAGCCAATGAAAAACAGCCCGGCGCCCAGGCCATAGGCCGCGTCGCCAATGCCGATGTCCGCGCCCATATGAAGCTTGGCGAAGCCCACCGCAGAGCGGTCCACGTAGGCAACCAGATAGAGCAATACGAGAAACGGAATCAATTTCCACGTAATGCGCCGAATAAGCCCAAGTTCCTGGCTCATGATGACGGTCTCCAGCTTGTTGTTGTTATGAACCTGTCTGGCATGCGGGCTAGCGGCACATAAAGGCCGAAACGCGCTCAGGGGTAAATCGACTATATAGTATTACTATTTAAGCAACAAGGCCTTCCAATATCCCGAGAAGCAGCCTATTTTAATGGCCAGCGATGCCATTAGTCTTACAATAAGAGAGCCTGACATGTCTGACAAAAAACCCTCCCTGCGCTCGGCCCAATGGTTCGGCACCAACGACAAAAATGGCTTTATGTACCGCAGCTGGATGAAAAACCAAGGCATCGCCGACCATCAATTCCACGGCAAGCCCATCATCGGTATTTGCAACACCTGGTCTGAACTCACCCCCTGCAACGCCCACTTCCGCCAGATCGCCGAACACGTCAAGCGTGGCGTGCTGGAGGCGGGAGGCTTTCCGGTGGAGTTCCCGGTGTTCTCCAATGGTGAATCCAACCTGCGCCCTACCGCCATGCTCACCCGCAACCTGGCCAGCATGGACGTAGAAGAAGCCATTCGCGGCAACCCGGTGGATGGCGTAGTGCTGCTCACCGGCTGCGACAAAACCACTCCAGCGCTGTTAATGGGCGCTGCCAGCTGCGATGTACCGGCCATCGTGGTGACCGGTGGGCCGATGCTTAACGGCAAGCACAACGGCCGTGACATAGGCGCGGGCACCATCGTGTGGCAGATGCACGAAGCCTATAAGGGTGGCCTGATCGGCTTGGACGAATTCCTCTCCGCCGAAGCCGGCATGTCCCGCTCCGCCGGTACCTGCAACACCATGGGCACGGCCTCGACCATGGCCTGCATGGCCGAATCCTTAGGCGTGTCCCTGCCCCACAACGCGGCCATCCCAGCGGTGGATTCACGCCGCTACGTGCTGGCGCATATGTCCGGCATGCGCGCGGTGGAAATGGTCAAGGAAGACCTGCGCCTGTCCAAGGTGCTTACCCGAGCGGCCTTCGAAAACGCCATTCGGGTGAACGCAGCCATCGGCGGTTCCACCAACGCGGTGATTCACCTTAAAGCCATTGCCGGGCGCATGGGCGTGGCCCTGGACCTGGACGACTGGACCCGCGTGGGCCGTGGCACCCCTACCCTAGTAGACCTGCAGCCCTCGGGGCGCTTCTTGATGGAAGAGTTCTATTACGCGGGCGGCCTACCTGCCGTGCTGCGCCGCCTGGGTGAGCACAACCTGCTGCCTAACCCAGAGGCGCTGACCGTCAACGGCAAAAGCTTGTGGGAGAATGTGAAGAACGCGCCCATCTATGGCAAGGATGAAGTGATCCGCGCCATCGACAACCCATTGGTGGCCGACGGTGGCATCTGCGTACTGCGCGGCAACCTCGCCCCCAACGGCGCGGTGCTCAAGCCCTCCGCCGCCACCCCCGCGCTGATGCAGCACCGAGGGCGGGCCGTGGTGTTCGAGAACTTCGAAGCGTACAAGGCGCGGATTAACGACCCGGCCCTGGACGTAGATGCCACGTCGATTCTGGTAATGAAAAACTGCGGGCCCAAGGGTTACCCCGGCATGGCTGAAGTGGGCAACATGGGCCTGCCCGCCAAGTTGCTGGCCCAGGGCGTGACGGACATGGTGCGCATTTCCGATGCCCGCATGAGCGGCACGGCCTATGGCACGGTGGTGCTGCACGTAGCCCCTGAAGCTGCTGCCGGTGGCCCGCTGGCCGCGGTGAAAGAAGGCGACGTTATCGAACTGGACTGTGCCAGCGGCCGCCTGCACTTGGATATCAGCGATGAAGAACTTCAAGCGCGCCTGGCGGACTGGCAGCCGGAAAAAAGCAATTTGATCCCTGGCGGGTATCGGCAGCTGTATATCGAGCATGTGATGCAGGCTGATCAGGGGTGTGACTTTGACTTCCTAGTGGGTTGCCGAGGGTCAGAGGTGCCGCGGCATTCGCATTGAGGCAGCACAGTTGCCGAAGGCCGATCGACCCCTCGGCAACTGCTCACCGCTAGCACCGAGGCGTCAGCCGATTTTCTGAGCGTAGTTCTTGCGAACGTGCTGGTTGATGTAGGTGGTTAAGCCTTTGCCCCGCTTGGCAAGGCGCTGCATTTCCCGCACGGCTGCGGAGCCTGGCCGCTGGGCGTCGTACACGTACAGCGTAGGACGGTCGACGAAGCGTAGGGTAATACTGTCTCCATCGATAAGGTAGGCCACCACGCCGCTACTCCCCTTTGGGCCACCGTAGGGGTGCATAGCCCCTACCTGCTCCGCTGTAGGCCCAGCCCCAGGTGCGGGTTCCGCCCGTGGGCGGGTGCCCTCCTCGGCATCCTTGATGGCGCGGTTTACTTTTTTTAGCCAACTGGGAAAGCTTTCCTTTTTTCTGTGAGGATTTTTCTTTCTAGTGAACTGCTCCTGCTGGCTAAGGTAGCCTTTTTCCCAATCCACGCGGTTGATGTTTGGCATTTTCTCAAGATATCTGCTAGTTGCTTTCAAGCCACTGCCTCGATTCGACCACATCGCCAACTCGGCGATAAAGCCGAGATTCGGGTCTTCCCTGCTTAGTTCACCCGGGCCATTAGGGTTCTTTTCAGCAGCCTTCATCGCTCGCTCGACTTCTATCATAACCTCGTCCAGCCGTTCTTGGTCGGCTTGGTCAATCAATACATAATGTCGCATGAGCGCTGCATCAATTAAATCCTGATCAGGTGTATTTTTAAGCGATCCCGGGTTATTCAGGGCGGCGCTGTAAATAGCATCTGCCTTGACTTTGGTCAGGTGCTGAGCAGCTACGTCAGCATCCAAAATCTTTCGAAAATACGTTTGCGCCCTTATGTTTTCGCTGGATTTTCGCGTATCGTGTTGCATACTTCCAAACGCCAAACCGCTATTTCCGGTGGAAAAACTTGATTTGTACGGATTGGTTCGTGCGACCTCTCCACTCTTCACCGCTAGGAATACGTATTTCTTCAGAAATTCTGCCGTAGGTGCTGTTCTTACTTTATTTGATTGCCCTTCGGTTTTCTCGCTCATATATAACTTCCTTGATAGGTACAAACAGACTGACAGGCCTGCTTAACCCTAGTGTGCGCGCCTGGTTGCCTACCATTCAGGCTGAAAAAATTCCTATTGCAGCGTACCCGCCAAAATTTTTTTGTAACTGATAGCAGCTATATTTCTTTTTATTAATGCTTGAAGCTCCTGTTACCTTGGTACACATAGTGTCGCAAAGTCAGCAAGATTAAGTCTTTGCTGTAAACAATAACCGTGCTTAAATATTTACCATCACCTACCTGAAATACATCAATGAAAAGACTTTCCTATATCCTTGGTGTCATGCTTTCAACATCAACCATAGTTGATAAAAGTGAGGCATCAGCTTTTTATAAAAAGCGTGGCTACTCGCTTGAAAAGCTTACCGAATCAAGTAAAAAGCAAGCTTTTGATCAATTAAGATCAATAAATTTATTTCAGCATATGCGAGGTCCCGAAAAGAAATGCACAACCGTTTATAGTCTGTCTAACCCTGAGGGGCAGAGGGTGGGCTACGGTGCAATCTGCGTAACAAATAACAGGTATCGGAGGGATTTTTTCTGCTGGGATGCTTCTGGGGAGCACTTCGGCTATGCGCCCAATGGTTACGATGCCGGCCCCGATTGGATCGCCGACAGCATCCTCCATGGTTGCGGTGGAGAATTGGTGATTGAAGCTGGTAATCGCAAGCAAGGTGCGGAGGTCGATACGAGCCCCCCAAGGGATGTATGGAAGCTATCGCCGCTTGGCTGGGGGAAGCGACGACCGGTTATGACCATGCTGAAAACTGATATTGAATACTATGGCTTTAGCATCCCTCTAGCTTATTGCGAAAACACACGTTATATAAGCCTTGGCTGGGACAGAAACACCCACTACGCGACCATCTGCGAAGTTGACGAGACAGGAAAAGAAGCCTTGATATGCTTCGATAACCTGGAAGGACATTTTGCACTTTTCACCCGTTATCAGGACACATCCGAGTGGGTTATAAACACCATTTACAGGCATTGCTGGGCAGAGTATGACTCACTTGTTATTTTCTAAATAGCTTTACCTGACATGAGTGTAATTTCTGCTAACACACAGCAACAGCGAAGTTTCGAGCCTTGAGCCTGTCGAAAGCAGTGTGCGCTAGGCGCTTGGCTTGGATGCTATTGATAAGCTGGTGCCGTGCGTCGCATTTTGGATAGCTCGGTTGCTTTCGCTTGATACACACATAGTGTCGCAAACACAGCAACCTCAAATCTTTCCTTGTACTGAAGCGCTATGCTTAAATTTTTACCACCATACCCCCTCCAAAGCGCCGCCATGAAAAGAATTTCGCACGCCCTAATTGCCATTTTTTCGATATCAGTCATTGCCAGTGAACATGAAGGGCTTGCCTATTATTACCAACTCAACTACAACCTAAACAAAGTCCCAGAAAAAGACAGGCCAGAGGCATTAGAAGCTCTTGGTTCGATCAGGGAATTCCGACGCATTCAGGGCCTTACCGAAAGTTGTGAAACTGTTTATCACTTGACTGACAATACCGAGCAAACTGTGGGCTATGGTTCCATTTGTAAAACCGCCAAAAAAAACCTCAAAGGGTTTTTTTGCTGGGATATGGCAGGCCAGCACTTTGGCTATGCCATTAAGCCCCAGAGCGCAAGTGTTGACTGGATAGGTGACAGCATTCTCCACGGCTGCGGCGGTGCACTGGTGCCAATACCGGATTATAGAGACAAGATCGACGACTTTGAACTGGTTCCTAGCACGGATGGCTGGGCTCTGCCGGAAGTTGGCTGGGGGGAAACACGCCCAGTTAGAGCTATGCTGGATTCGGACTTGGAACGCTTAGGCTTCGACATAGATCCGAGCTGCGAAAAAATCCGCCTGCTTAGCCTTGGCCCGGAGGGGAATGACTATTATGGAGCAACCTGTAAAATCGACAATGCTGGTAACCAAGCGGTAATCTGCTTTGGCAACCCTGAAGAGTCCTTTGGACTCTTCACGCGTTACCGGGATAACTCCAAGTGGACCGAACTTACCCTCTATAGATTTTGTTGGGCCGAATAGGTATCCCCCGCTTGCGCCTGCAAACCGCAAACCACACTAACACTATGAAACTTTAAACATGAAATTAGCCTTTTGCTTTTTCACCGCCCTGCTCGCCCCATCAGCCATGGCCGGGTTTCTTGACGAAAAACCATCCTACCCGCAGGCCGGCTATTCCTTAGAAAAAGTCCCGCAAACACATAGGTCAACGGTGCTAGCTACGCTGAGCTCAAATCAAGAGTTCAAACGTATGCATGGCCTCTGGCGAAGTTGTGAAACCATTTACCACTTGACCGACTCAACAGAGCAAAGTGTCGGTTATGGCTCGATCTGTAAAACCAGCCATGAAAACCTCAAAGGCTTTTTTTGTTGGGATGCCACCGGCCAACATTTTGCCTATGCACGAAAGCCATACGGGGCCGAAAGTGCATGGATAGGTGACAGCATCCTTTATGGGTGTGGAGGGATGTTGGTGCGTGATGCGAATTATGCTGCTGGTGACGCTAACCCTTTGGACGAATGGATCATGCCGGAGCTTGCGCTGGGCAAAAAGCGGCCAGTTTTAAGCATGTTGAAATCAGACATCGAACATCTTGGCTTCGATATACCTTTAGGCACCTGCGATAAAATACGTGTGCGCTGGCTGGGAAGAGAGAAGAACACTGCCTACGGCACTATTTGCGAAATCGACGACAGCGGTAAGAAAGCGCTGATCTGTTTCGATCATTTTATCGGGCACTTTGGCTTGTTTACCCGTTATCACGATGCGTCGAATTGGGTGGAACATACTATCTATCGGTTTTGTTGGGGAGGTTAATTGACCATCCCGGCTGAGACATGATTAGCCATGGTTAGTTTCCCATGGCGCATCCCTATACTCTGCCTTTAAGCCTTTTTGTCTGCGCTTAAAAGATCCGGATACCAGAACCCTGCATCATACGCGATAGTTACTAAGTGTAGTGGTCAACAATTCCCGGACACAGAATTAAGTTTTTCTTCTGCTACAGCCGGCGGTACGAAGCCGTTGTGCTG
>NZ_JBSKHS010000015.1:0-102770 GCF_057128685.1 Pseudomonas artemisiae | reverse complement strand
CGGAATCTATAATCAGATTCCGGATTTTCCTGCTACCCAAGGATTAGTCAACAATCCTTAAGTGAACAGCATTGCGGGCAATGCCCGGGCTTTTCCTGAAACTCAGACCAATTACTTGGCTTGGGCTTCTACTTCGGCTTCTACGCGACGGTTAACAGCGCGACCAGCGTCGGTGGCGTTGTCAGCCACTGGGCGGGTTTCGCCATAACCAACGGAGTTCACGCGAGTACCTTCCACGCCATACTGGTTGACCAGAACGTTACGAACAGCGGCAGCGCGCTTCTCGGACAGCTTCTGGTTGTAAGCGTCAGTACCAACGGAGTCGGTGTGACCTTCAACAGTAGTGGTGGTGGCTGGGTACTGCTTCATGAAGTCAGCCAGGTTCTTGATGTCGGCATAGCTGTTAGGCTTGACGACCGACTTGTTGAAGTCGAATTTCACGTCCAGTTCAACACGAACGGTTTCAGCAACGGCTGGGCAGCCATCCGCGTCAACGGTGGTATTGGCAGGGGTGTTAGGGCACTTGTCAACGTTGTCGCAAACGCCATCGTTATCGGAATCGGAGCACACTTCAGCAACTGGAGCCGGCGCTGCGGCCACTTCCTGCTGCTTGGCGCCGCCACCGAAGTTCACGCCAACACCCACGCTTGGAGCCCACTCGGTCTCGCCACGGTCGATGTTGTACATGGCTTCAACGCCAGCACGTGCGTAGATGTTCTCGGTGAAGTAGTACTTGGCGCCGCCACCTGCGTTGAAGAAGGTGGAGTGGTCACGGCCTTTGTGGCCATGAGCTTCGACGTTGCTGATGCTCTGCTGCGAGAAGCCAGCGGAGAGGTACGGGCGCAGGCCTACACCTGGGGTACCGAAGTGGTACACGGCGTCCAGGGCAGCGTTGCCACCGTGGATTTTCTGGCTGTTGGTGCCGTTGTTCGACCGAATGTTGTGGATGCCGTCGTAGCCCAAACGCAGCTCAACGTCGTCGGTCAGGAAGTAACCGATCGAGCCACCGTAGAGGTTGGCATCGTCCAGGTCACGCGAACTGTCGGTGTAGTACTTCTTGGTGAACAGCTCACCCTCGACTGCGCCTTGGCCTTGTGCCAAAACGCCGAAAGAAGTTGCGGCAACAAGAGAGCCAATGGCCAGGCCCAAGGTGTTTTTCAGTTTCATCCGTTAAATCCCCATCTGGTGATTGTTAAGCGATCCCACCAGCACTGCGTGGGACAACTCGGCGGCAAGTCTAGCAGAACTTGCACGCCACTTAGAGAGAACCGCGCACCGTTAAGTTTCCAAAACGTTCGCGAATTTCTCGCGCAGCTTGTCGAGCGCGCGTTTGTACCGCATTTTAGTCGCGCTCAAGCCCATGTGCATGATGTCTGCGATCTCCTGAAATTCCAGCTCGGCTACGAAGCGCAGCACCAGAATCTCCCGGTCGATCGGGTTCACATGCACAAGCCAGCGGTCAAGACCGCCACGCTCCTCAGGTTTCGGCGCTTTTTCCTCCGAAGCCTCTTCCATCGGGTCAAGACTCAGCGCATCCATCAGCCTACGCTTGCGTCTCTCCTTCCGGTACTGCGTGATGCATTCGTTGTAAGTGATGCTGTAAAGCCACGTTTTAAATTTCGACTTACCTTCGAAATTCTTTAGGCCGTACAGCACCTTCAACATCACTTCCTGACAGACATCATCAGCATCGCGATCGTTCCCCAGGTACCTGGCACATACGTTGAAGAGCGTGCGCTGATAGCGCCGCATCAACTCCTCGTATGCACGCGTCACATGGAAAAGCTCTTCATGCGAACGAGCCACCAGTTCCTCATCGGAGAGTGCTTGTGGGTCGTAGCGCAAGGAAGGCGTTGGCACTGTAGTCAAAACGGTTCGGGCCGCAGGTCAGGTCAGGGCCACCTGCCCCATCAGGGGCGGGTGGTTTTTCGCGGCGGGCATACTAGCAGAATACGCACGTCTAGCGACTACTGACCTTTTCCGCAAGCAGGATCCTATTAGACAACGACACTAGCTCACCTGCATCCGTGAGGACCGTAGTCTTCACGGTACCAATTTCCTCTATCAGCCCTTCAAGCTCGCCAATGCGCACCTGCTGGCCCACCTGATACAGCTCGCGTACATAAATGCCCGCCAGAATTTGCCCGGCGATTTCTCGACTGCCCAGCCCCATGGCCAAGGCCACGGCCAGACCAACGGTAATCAATGCAATAACGATTACATGGTTAAGCAGGTCGGTCTTGATCTCAAGCTGGCTGATCGCGACTGAAATACTGATCACGATCACCAGCCACTGCGCTACTCGCCCCAGGCCGCCGGCGTATTCGATGCCCACACCCTCGGCGGCACCGCGCACAATACTATTGACCAATTGAGCCAGCAGCACGCCTACCAGCAATACCAGCACCGCGCCGAATACCTTGGGCAGATACAGCGCAAGCACGTCCAGGGTCGCCGACACTCGCTGCAGCCCCAAGGATTCGGCGGCGGACACAAAGAAAATAAGCAGCACAAACCAGTAGACGATTTTGCCCACCAGCGTAGAGATGGGCACGCGTATGCCTACCCGGCCCATCAATTTAGTAAGCCCGGTACCTGCCATCAGACGATCCAGGCCTAGCTTGGCCAACAACCGCGACAGCAGCGCGTCGAGCAGTTTGGCGACCAAAAAGCCCAACAGCACCACAACCAGCGCGCCAAACAGGTTAGGAATAAAATTAGCGACTTTGGTCCACAGGGCAGTCATCGCAGTGACCAGGCTTTGGGTCCAGAGGTCCAGTTCCATGTTCAATCAGCCTTATCCGCGACCTGCGCGGTACGGGTACGACGGGTAACAGGCGCGACGTGCGGGGCACCTTTGCTTACAGCGAGCATGCCGGCCTGAAAGCAGCGGCCGATCAGCCCGAACAGGTCCTGGGCGCCCACTTGCCGGTTCGCGGTCTTGAGCACGCGGTCCAGGCATGCGTTATCGTCGCGGCCGGCGGGGGCAGCGTTGAGCATGTCTCGCAAGGACTGTTCAAAAGGATCGTGCATGGTCACCTCACCAATGTGCTTAAAAAGACGCAGGCAAGTTGCACTAGGTCACATTTGGGTGAGAAAGCTTTATAGCCAGCGCAGCCGCCGATACAGCAACCACTGGGCTACGGCCACTGCCAGCGTCACGCCACAGGTGATCAAAAAGCCGTGGGGGTTGTCCGCCGCAGGAATGCCGCCCACGTTCATGCCTAGCAGACCGGTAATAAAGGTAATGGGCAGGAAGATCCCCGTAACCACCCCAAACCGGTACATGGTGCGGTTCATGCGTTCGCTCATCTGTCGCTGTTCGGCTTCCAGCAGCAGCGCCACTCGCTCACGGCTGAGCTCCAGCTCTTCCAGGTAGCGGATCAGGCTATTGTTGAGTTCATTCCAATAGTCGCCATCCTGGGCCGCGCACCAGCCGGGTGAATTGCGCGCCAGCAACGCGAACAAATCCCGTTGGGGCGCCAGAAAACGCCGCAGCCCTGCCGCCCTGCGTCGCAGGTGCAGGAGGCTGGAATGTTCCGGCACATAACCTTCCTCGGCATCCACTCGCTCCTCTTCCGCATCGAGGGTTTCAGTGAGCTGATCGACCACTGCCTGGATTCGCTCGGTCAGCCGTTCCGCCAGGTAGAGCACCAGGTCGGCGGCATTACGCGGCCCGTCACCAGCGGCCAGGCGAGCTAACAGGTCTTCGGTGGCGCGCAACGAGCGTAGCCGCAGGGAAATCACCCGTCGTTCTTCAGCGAAGATCCGTACCGAGACCATGTCTTCGGGCTGGGCGCCCGGATTGAGGTTGATGCCCCGTAAAAACAGCAGAAACTGCGAATCAGGCAAAGGTACCAAGCGTGGCCGGGTGTTTTCTTCCAGCAACAGGTCGCAGCTGAAGTCATTCAGGCCACTGCGCTCACGCAGCCAGGTGTGGGTCTGCGAGCTGCCGCGGTCCCAATGTAGCCACAGGCTTTCAGGCTCGGCCAAACGCAGGCTGGGCAGCTCAGCCAAGGTAATGGCGCGGGCACCGCCTAGTCCGTCGAGGACCAGCGCATGCACCAGCCCGGTTGAGGCAATGGGTTCAAGCATCAGCGGTTGCTTATCCTTTTATATGAGCAAGGGTATCGGGCACTGCAACGCTAAACGTGTGAAGTTCGTGGCTTGGACGTTACAGCTCAACACCTAGGCGGTCGCCATCATAGGCCAAGGGCCAGCGGATAAGCGAGCCGCACACGCCCTGCTGGGCCCGCCCGCTGTGTACATCGAAGGCCAAGCCATGGCGAGGGCAACGTAGCACGCCCGCCTGCAGCGTGCCGGTGCTCAAGGGGGCGCCTTGATGGGGGCAGCGGTCTTCGAACAGCAAGTGCTGGCCCTGGTCGACGATCAACAGCAAGTGTTTACCGGCCACGCTGAAACCGCGCTTATAGCCTTCGTCGAGGTTGATAAGGCGCTCAAGGGGTACGAACACAAGTCACCTCGCAAGTGGCATTCGCTCACAGCTTAGCGGCTACTGGTGCAACAGCCACCGCTTCGGTGGCGCTGGCCTGGGGCAGCAGGCGCGCAGGCGCGGCGAGCCATCGCTGGATTTGCGGCCATACCTGAGCCTGCGCTGCCTTGCTGACCAGCATGTCAACATGGCCAAAGTCTTCACTAAAGCCTTGGGCCTTGCCTAATAAAAGGAACTGGCCTTCACCGCCGAAGCGCTGGAACAACTGCTCACATGCCCAGGGCGGGCCTTGAGGGTCCCCTGCTCCCGCGACTGCCAGCAAGGGCACGGTGACTTGGGCCAACCCTGTTTGCCAGTCATCACCGCCGCGCCCGGAGCGCCGACGCAGGCCGTGCCAACGCAACAGTTCCAGGGCCACCCCCGCCGGTTCATCCTCCGGCCCGCGCTTGAGCCGTGGCCCTGACAGGTGGTCCAGCCCGCGCAACAACACACGCCCCAGCCAATTCAGCGGCGTCACGGTCACCGGCCAAGGCGCTCGGCTCACTTGGCTGCCAAACAGCCCAACGCCCGCCAAGCTATCGCTGGCCAGATAACCCAAACCCAGCGCCATGGCTAAGGTGGTACCACCCAAGGAATGCCCCAACCAATACGGGTGCTGCCCGCTAAGCTCGGAAACGAAGGCATGAATCGCCGGCAGGTCATAACGGGCGTAGTCCGCCACACGGTTGTGCCGATAGCGCTGGTTGCGCGGGGACAGCCCATGGCCACGCATTTCGGGTATCCACACATCGAAACCAGCACGGGCCAGAGTAGCGCCTAAGCCAACGCCTTTGGGGGAGTACCAGAAACGGCGGTTGGAGAAACTGCCATGGAGCAGCACCACCGGCACGCCACGGGCATCGGGGGTGTCGGCCAGGCCCAGGCGTGTAACGGCCAGCTCTACGGTGAAGTCATCACTGTTACCGGCCTTGATGCGGTAAACGTCTTCGCTAAGATCGCCACACCGTTCCGCTCGGAGCAATGCGACTGGAAATAAACGGCTGCTGCTTTGCATGGTTCACAGGTTTGATAATAAGAAGAAAGCGTTCGAAAGGCCGCCCTGCCCCCGTAGCAGCCGGCCTTGGCCGCGACCAGGTCAATACCATTGCCCGGCATTGTCTCATAGCAGCCGCGGCGAGGATTATCGCTTCACGCCTGCCCTTCTGCCAGGAAGAACCAGGTTTCCAAGACGGAATCGGGGTTCAGCGACACGCTTTCGATGCCCTGCTCCATCAACCATTTGGCCAGGTCTGGGTGGTCCGAAGGGCCTTGGCCGCAAATGCCGATGTACTTCCCGGCTTTGTTACAGGCCTGGATAGCGTTAGCCAGCAGCTTCTTCACGGCAGGATTTCGCTCGTCGAACAGGTGCGCGATGATGCCGGAGTCACGGTCCAGCCCCAGGGTCAACTGGGTCAGGTCGTTCGAACCAATGGAGAAACCGTCGAAGTATTCCAGGAACTCCTCGGCCAGAATGGCGTTGGACGGCAGCTCGCACATCATGATCACCCGCAGGCCGTTCTCGCCACGGGCCAGGCCGTTGGCAGCCAGCAGGTCGACCACCTGTGAGGCTTCACCGAGAGTACGCACGAAGGGCACCATGATTTCAACGTTATCCAGCCCCATCTCGTTGCGTACACGCTTGAGCGCGCGGCACTCGAGTTCGAAGCAGTCGCGGAAGGCTTCGCTGATATAACGCGACGCGCCGCGGAAGCCCAGCATTGGGTTTTCTTCCTCAGGCTCGTAAAGCTTGCCGCCGATCAGGTTGGCGTATTCGTTGGACTTGAAGTCCGACAGCCGCACGATCACCTTCTTGGGATAGAACGCCGCCGCCAGGGTGCTGATGCCTTCGACCAGCTTCTCCACATAGAAACCGACCGGGTCGTCGTAGCCTGCGATGCGCTTATCGACGCTGTCTTTGATGTCAGTAGGCAGGTCGGCGTAGTTGAGCAGCGCCTTGGGGTGCACGCCGATCATACGGTTGATGATGAATTCCAACCGGGCCAACCCCACCCCTGCGTTAGGCAACTGAGCGAAGTCGAAGGCGCGATCAGGGTTGCCCACGTTCATCATGATCTTGAAGGGCAACTCGGGCATGGCATCGACCGAGTTCTGCTTGATATCAAAGCCCAGCTCACCCTCGAAGATGTAACCGGTATCACCTTCTGCGCAAGAAACGGTGACACCCTGGCCATCCTGCAACAGCTGGGTTGCGTTACCACAACCCACCACGGCAGGGATGCCCAGCTCACGGGCGATGATGGCCGCATGGCAGGTACGGCCGCCACGGTTGGTGACGATAGCGCTGGCGCGCTTCATGACCGGCTCCCAATCCGGGTCGGTCATGTCCGACACCAGTACGTCACCGGGCTGGACTTTGTCCATTTCAGATACGTCGCGGATAATCCGCACCTTGCCGGCGCCGATGCGCTGGCCAATGGCGCGGCCTTCCACCAGCACGGTGCCCTTTTCCTTGAGCAGGTAGCGCTCCATCACGTTGCCGCTGGAGCGGCTTTTCACGGTTTCCGGGCGGGCTTGCACGATGTACAGCTTGCCGTCGTCACCGTCCTTGGCCCACTCGATATCCATGGGGCGGCCGTAGTGTTGCTCGATGATCAAGGCTTGCTTGGCCAGCTCGCTCACTTCGGCATCGGTCAGGCAAAACCGCGCACGCTCGGCTTTATCCACGTCCACGGTTTTCACCGAACGCCCGGCGCGGGCCTCGTCGCCGTAGATCATCTTGATGGCCTTGCTGCCCAGGTTACGCCGCAAAATCGCCGGGCGCCCAGCCTGGAGCGTGCCTTTGTGCACATAGAATTCATCGGGGTTCACGGCCCCCTGTACCACGGTCTCGCCCAGGCCGTAGGCGCCGGTGATAAACACCACGTCACGGAAGCCCGATTCGGTATCCAGGGTGAACATCACCCCAGCGGTGCCGGTTTCAGAACGCACCATGCGCTGTACGCCTGCCGACAGCGCCACGAGCTTGTGATCGAAGCCCTGGTGAACGCGGTAAGCGATGGCGCGGTCGTTGAACAGCGAGGCGAATACTTCCTTAGCGGCACGAATCACATTGTCCACGCCACGAATGTTAAGGAAGGTTTCTTGCTGGCCGGCGAAGGACGCATCAGGCAGGTCTTCGGCGGTGGCCGAGGAACGCACGGCCACGGCGATATCTGGGTTGCCCCTGGAGAGCTCGGCGAAATGGGTACGAATCTCTTCGTTCAACTGTTCTGGCAGCTCAGCTTCCATGATCCACTGGCGGATTTGCGCACCCGTACGGGCCAAGGCGTTGACGTCGTCTACATCCAACGCGTCGAGGGCAGCGTGAATTTGGACGTTCAGCCCGCTTTGCTCGAGGAAGTCACGATAGGCTTGGGCGGTGGTGGCAAAACCGCCCGGTACCGATACCCCGGCACCGGCCAGGTTACTGATCATCTCGCCCAGGGATGCGTTTTTGCCCCCCACATGCTCTACATCATGGACGCCGAGCTTATCGAGGGAAACTACGTACTCTACCAAGGTGATCTCTCCACTAAGGGGGTTGGAACGCTCAGGGCCGGACGGCGTCCGGGGGCACGAAACACTTCTTGTAGAACCTACCAAACCAGCAACTGCCTACACACCTAACCAGGGCGCAAGATACAACGCCAAGGCTAGCGAAACGGGCCTATGATACCCAGGATTCTTCCCCAGCTTAAGGCCCGGCGCGCATATGAAACGATCGGCTTTTTTTATCTCCGACGGCACTGGCATCACAGCCGAAACCCTCGGCCAAAGTCTGCTCGCGCAATTCGAAACCATAACCTTCAACAAGTTCACGCGCCCCTATATCGACAGCATTGAAAAAGCCAGCCTGATGGTGCAACAAATCAATGCCGCGGCTGAACGCGATGGGGTGCGGCCCATCATTTTCGATACCATCGTCAATCAAGACATTCGAGACATACTGGCCACGTCCAACGGTTTTATGATCGATATCTTTTCCACCTTTTTGGCGCCGTTAGAGCTCGAATTGGGCTCACATTCGTCTTATTCAGTGGGCCAATCGCACTCGATCGCGCGTAACGCCAACTATATGGACCGGATCGAAGCGGTGAACTTCGCCCTGGATAACGATGATGGCGCGCGTACCCATTATTACGATAAGGCCGACTTGATACTGGTAGGGGTGTCGCGTTCAGGCAAGACACCGACGTGCCTGTACATGGCGATGCAGTTCGGTATTCGCGCGGCGAACTACCCACTGACCGAAGAAGACATGGAACGCCTGCAACTTCCACAGGCGCTAAGGGCACACCGGCACAAGCTATTTGGCCTGACCATCGACCCGGACCGGCTCACCGCCATACGCCACGAGCGCAAAGCCAATAGCCGTTACTCTAGCTATGCCCAATGCGAATTCGAAGTGCGTGAAGTAGAAAGCCTGTTTCGCCGCGAAAACATCCCTAATATCAACTCCACGCATTTTTCGGTGGAAGAAATTTCTGCCAAGATCCTGGTGGAAATGGGCGTGGAGCGGCGGTTTAAATAAACGTTTAGGTGCCCTTGGCCTAGCCTGCCGTAGGAGCGAGCGCAAGCTCGCGAAGATACGGTACAAGCAACCACCGCGCCCTGTTCGCCAGCTTTGCTGGCTCCTACAACGTCCTATCAAACCGGCACGCGCACCCAACCCTCCATCAACACCCGGGCGCTGCGGCTCATGCTGGCCTTGGTCACCACCCAATCCTGGCCCACTTGCCGCGCTTCGGCGCCTACCCTGAGCACACCAGAAGGGTGGCCGAAGCGTACGCAAGGCCGGGCGCCGCCAGCGGCCAGGCTCACCAGGGTGCCGGGAATGGCGGCGGCGGTAGCAATAGCCACCGCCGCGGTACCCATCATGGCGTGATGCAGCTTGCCCATGGACATCGCCCGTACCAGCAGGTCAACGTCCGTGACCGCGATGGCCTTGCCGCTGGAGGCCACATAGGGTGCAGGTGGCGCTACAAAGGCCACCTTAGGCGTGTGTTGCCGCGTGGCCGCCTCCCCGGGTTGGCTTATCAAGCCCATGCGCAAGGCGCCAGCCGTACGGATGCACTCGAACCGAGTCAGCGCCAAGGGGTCGCCGTTAATGGCCTCTTGTAGTTCGGTGCCGGTGTAGCCCAGCTCGGCCGCGTTGAGGAAGATCGTTGGGATGCCGGCATTGATCAGGGTAGCCTTGAACGTGCCAATGCCTGGCACCTCAAGGTCCTCCACCCGTTGCCCGCTGGGGAACATGGCGCCACCCTCCCCCTCGCTGTCCTCGGCCGGGTCGAGAAACTCCAGGCGCACCTCGGCGGCGGGAAAGGTCACACCATCGAGCTCGAAGTCGCCCGTTTCCTGTACCTGTCCGTGGGTCATAGGCACATGGCTGATAATGGTCTTGCCGATATTGGCCTGCCATATGCGAACACTGGCCATACCGTTCTCTGGCACGTTTACCCCGCTTACCAGGCCACTGCTAATGGCATAGGCCCCAACCGCCGCGGACAGGTTGCCGCAGTTGCCGCTCCAATCCACAAAAGGCGTATCTATAGCCACTTGGCCGAACAGGTAGTCCACGTCATGCCCCGGGCGGTCGCTGGGCGCGAGTATCACCACCTTACTGGTGCTGGAGGTGGCACCGCCCATGCCATCGGTGTGTTTGCCGTAGGGGTCCGGGCTGCCGATCACCCGCAGCAGCAGGGCATCGCGCGCAGGCCCCGGCACTTGGGCCGCTTCAGGCAGGTCTTGCAGGCGAAAGAACACGCCCTTGCTGGTACCACCGCGCATATAGGTGGCAGGGATTCGGCATTGCGCTGGATAAGCCATGGCGGTGCGTCCTGGTGCCCGCGCTTAGACGAGCGCGGTGGTGGATTCAAGAAAATCGCTGGCGAAGCGTTGCAGCACTCCACCGGCGTCATAAATGGACACCTCTTCGGCGGTGTCCAGCCGGCACATCACAGGCACCTGCAACTGTTCGCCATCACGCCGGTTGATCACCAGGCTAAGCATCGAGCCGGGCGTGCGAGCACCGAGTACGTCGTAGGTTTCGGTGCCATCGAGCGCCAGGGTCAGGCGATTGGTACCTGGCAAGAACTCCAGCGGCAGCACCCCCATACCGATCAGGTTAGTGCGATGGATGCGTTCGAAACCTTCGGCCACGATGGCTTGCACCCCTGCCAGGCGTACCCCCTTGGCGGCCCAGTCCCGTGAAGAGCCCTGCCCATAGTCAGCGCCAGCAATGATGATCAGCGGCTGCTTACGCGTCATGTAGGCTTCGATCGCCTCCCACATGCGCAACTCGCGCCCTTCGGGTTCCAGCCGCGCCAGAGACCCTTGCTTCACCTGGCCGTCGGCGCTTCGCACCATTTCATTGAACAGCTTGGGGTTGGCGAAGGTGGCGCGCTGCGCGGTGAGGTGGTCCCCGCGGTGGGTGGCGTAGGAATTGAAGTCTTCTTCTGGCAGGCCCATGCGCGCCAGGTACTCACCGGCGGCGGAGTCGGCCATGATGGCGTTGGAGGGCGACAGGTGGTCGGTAGTGATGTTATCTCCCAGGATCGCCAGGGGTCGCATGCCGCTCAGGCCGCGCTCACCGGCCAAGGCCCCTTCCCAGTAGGGTGGGCGGCGAATGTACGTGGTAGTGGGCCGCCATTCATACAGCGGGCTTACCGCCTCGCGGCTACCCGGCTGCACCGCGAACATGGGGATATACACCTGGCGATATTGCTCAGGCTTGACCGAGGCCTGTACCACGGCGTCGATTTCTTCGTCTGTGGGCCAAAGGTCCGCCAGGCGAATCTCGTGCCCATCCGGGCCCAGGCCCAGTACGTCTTTTTCAATGTCGAAGCGGATGGTGCCAGCAATGGCGTAGGCCACCACCAGTGGCGGCGAAGCCAGAAAGGCCTGGCGCGCATAGGGGTGGATACGCCCGTCAAAGTTACGGTTGCCGGATAGCACCGCCGTGGCGTACAGGTCCCGCTCGATGATTTCCCGTTGGATGGCCGGTGTCAAAGCTCCGCTCATGCCGTTACAGGTGGTACAGGCAAAGCCCACCACGCCAAAGCCCAGGCGTTCAAGCTCTGGCAGCAGGCCGCCCTCTTCCAGGTACAGCGCAACGGTGCGCGAACCTGGCGCAAGAGAGGTTTTCACCCAGGGCTTGCGCACCAGGCCCATGCGGTTGGCATTACGCGCCAGCAAGCCTGCCGCGATCATATTGCGGGGGTTATTGGTATTGGTGCAGCTGGTGATTGCAGCAATGATTACAGCGCCGTCGGGCAGCTTGCCGGGTTCGTTTTCCACCACGCCAGATACGCCTCGGGCGGCCAGTTCGCTGACCGGCAAGCGCCGGTGGGGGTTGGAGGGCCCGGCCAAGGTGCGCACCACGGTGCCCAGGTCGAAGCTCAGCACGCGCTCATAGCGTGCCTGGGCAAGGTCCGCCGCCCATAGCCCGGCCACCTTGGCGTAGGTCTCAACCAGTCTGATCTGCGGCTCTTCCCGCCCGGTCAGGCGCAGGTAATGGATCGTTTGCTCGTCGATGGCGAACATCGCCGCGGTGGCACCGTATTCGGGGGCCATGTTGGCAATGGTGGCGCGGTCCCCCAAGGTGAGGTTGCGCGCGCCTTCGCCGGTGAATTCCAGGTACGCCCCCACCACCTTCTGCTGGCGTAGAAACTCAGTCAACGACAGCACCACATCGGTGGCGGTAATGCCCGGCCCTGGCTTGCCAAGCAGGGTAACGCCCACGATCTCGGGCAAGCGCATCCAGGAGGCGCGGCCCAGCATCACGCTTTCGGCTTCCAGCCCGCCCACGCCAATGGCGATTACCCCCAGGGCGTCCACCATGGGCGTGTGAGAGTCCGTGCCCACCAGCGTATCGGGGAACGCCACGCCGTCACGGGCCTGGATCACCGGTGACATTCGCTCCAGGTTGATCTGGTGCAAGATGCCATTGCCTGGAGGGATCACGTCCACGTTCTTGAAGGCGCGTTTGGTCCAGTCGATAAAATGGAAGCGGTCTTCGTTACGGCGGTCTTCGATAGCGCGGTTTTTGGCGAAGGCATCAGGGTCGTAGCCGCCGGATTCCACCGCCAGGGAGTGGTCAACGATCAGTTGAGTAGGCACCACCGGGTTCACTTGGGCCGGGTCGCCGCCGCGCTCGGCGATGGCATCGCGCAGGCCGGCCAGGTCTACCAGGGCCGTTTGCCCCAGAATGTCATGGCACACCACCCGCGCCGGAAACCAAGGGAAGTCCAGGTCCCGCTTGCGTTCGATCAACTGCAGCAGGCTCGCTCGCAGGCTGGCAGGGTCACAGCGGCGCACCAGGTTTTCCGCCAGCACGCGGGAGGTGTAGGGCAACTCGGCATAGGCCCCGGGCTGGATGGCTTCTACCGCGGCGCGGGTGTCGAAGTAATCCAGGTCGGTACCGGCGAGGTGTTTGCGATAGTCAGTGTTCATGGCGGCTAGGGCTCGGTCACGGTAGGTGGCGCATACAGAAGGGCTTAGCGTTGCTCCAAGGGTAGGAAGGCGCGTTGCTCCACGCCCACGTACTCCGCGCTGGGGCGGATGATGCGGTTGTTGGCGCGCTGCTCGAACACATGGGCGGCCCAGCCGGTTACTCGCGAGCACACGAAAATAGGCGTGAACAGCTCAGTAGGAATGCCCATGAAGTGATAGGCCGAGGCATGGTAGAAGTCCGCGTTGGGAAAGAGCTTTTTCTCTTCCCACATGACCTTGTCGATGGCCTCCGATACCGGAAACAGCACCTGGTCGTTCACCGCCTCGGCAAGCGTACGCGACCACTGTTTGATCACCTCGTTACGCGGGTCGGACTCTTTATAAATGGCATGGCCAAAGCCCATGATCTTATCCTTGCGCGCCAGCATCGCCCGCGTGCCCTGGGTAGCCTCTTCAGCAGAGGCGAACGTCTCGATCATCGCCATGGCCGCTTCGTTGGCGCCGCCATGCAAGGGGCCGCGCAGCGAGCCGATAGCCCCTACCACGCAGGAATACAGGTCTGACAGCGTGGAGGCACACACCCGCGCGGTGAAGGTGGAGGCGTTGAATTCATGTTCGGCGTAGAGAATCAGCGACACGTCCATCACCTTACGGTGCAATTCGCTGGGGGCCCTGCCGTGCAGCAAGCGCAAGAAGTGCCCGCCCAAGGTCGGCTCGTCGCTGCTGCACTCGATGCGCTTGCCGTGATGGCTGAAGTGGTACCAGTAGCACAGGATGGCCGGAAAGGCGGCCAGCAGGCGCTCGGTCACTTCGCGTTGGCGCTCGAAGCCGCCTTCCGGCTCAAGCGTGCCGAGCATGGAAGCCCCAGTGCGCATCACGTCCATGGGGTGGGTGCCCGCGGGAATGCGCTCCAGCACCTCTTTCAGCGGCTGAGGCAGTTCGCGCAACGTGCGCAAGCGCGCCAGGTAGGTATCCAGTTGTTGCCGGTTGGGTAGCTCGCCCTCGAGCAGCAGGTAGGCCACTTCCTCGAAGCCTGCGTGGGCAGCCAGTTCGCGCACGTCATAACCGCGATAGGTAAGGCCCGCGCCCTCCTGGCCCACGGTCGACAAGGCCGTTTGCCCGGCCACTTGGCCGCGCAACCCGGCACCATTGAGCACTTTTGCTTCAGCCATTGACGTTTCCTTTTATACATTGTTGTGTGGATTAAGCGTCGGCTCAGCGCTGCTGCGTGAACAGGGCGTCGAGCCGTTCCTCGTAGGCGTGGTAACCGATGGACTCGTACAGCGCCATGCGGGTTTGCATGGTGTCCACCACATGCTGTTGCGTACCGTCGCGACGGATGGCCGTGTACACGTTCTCAGCCGCCTTGTTCATGGCCCGGAACGCCGACAGCGGGTATAACACCAGGCTTACGTTTACCGAGGCGAGCTCGTCCGTGGTGTATAGAGGCGTGGCGCCAAATTCGGTGATATTGGCCAGGATGGGCGCGCGCACCCGCTCGGCGAAGGTCTTGTACATGGCCAGCTCGGTGATCGCCTCGGGGAAGACCATGTCCGCCCCGGCCTCGATGCAGGCCGCGGCGCGCTCCAGGGCAGCGTCCAGACCTTCCACGGCCAGGGCGTCGGTGCGAGCCATGATCACGAAGCTGTCATCGGTGCGGGCATCCACGGCAGCCTTGATACGGTCAACCATTTCCCCCAGGGAAACGATTTCTTTGTTAGGGCGATGACCACAGCGTTTGGCGCCCACCTGATCTTCGATATGCAGAGCGGCGGCGCCAAACTTGATCATCGAACGCACCGTGCGAGCCACATTGAACGCTGACGAACCAAAACCGGTGTCTACGTCCACCAGCAGCGGCAAGTCGCAAACATCTGTAATGCGCCGCACGTCGGTAAGCACGTCGTCCAGGTTGCTGATGCCCAGGTCCGGCAGGCCCAGGGACCCGGCTGCAACGCCACCACCGGAGAGGTAGATGGCCTTGAAGCCTGCGCGTTGCGCCAGCAAGGCATGGTTGGCATTGATAGCGCCGACCACCTGTAAAGGGTGTTCGCTGGCTACGGCATCGCGAAAGCGTTGGCCGGGCGTGGTCCGCTGGGTCATGACTCACCTCGTTGGGGTTGTTCACAGGCATGAGCGGCCATATGCCGCTCTACGTTACGCCGGGAGCCGGCGATATGGCGGCGCATCAGCAACTCGGCCAATTCACCGTCACGGTCGGCGATGGCGTCGAGAATCCGGTGATGTTCGACAAAGGCCTGGCGTGGGCGGTTGGGGGTGGTGGAAAAACGAATGCGGTACATGCGCACCAGTTGGTACAGCTCGCCGCACAGTAACTGGGCAAGGGTACGGTTGCCGCTGCCTTGAATGATCCGGTAATGGAAGTCGAAATCGCCTTCCTGCTGGTAGTAGCCAACCCCTGCCTGAAAGCCTGGGTCGCGTTCGTGCATCTCCAGCACTTGCCGTAGCTCGCTAACCTCAATGGCGCTCATGCGCTGGGCGGCCAGCCGGCAGGCCATGCCTTCGAGGGATTCACGAATGTCATACAGCTCGATCAGTTCCTCCTGGCTCAAGGCAACCACCCGTGCGCCCACATGCGGCACGCGCACCAGCAGCCGCTGGCCTTCGAGCCGGTGGAGGGCTTCACGTAATGAACCGCGGCTTACGCCATAGGCGCGTGCAAGCTCCGGTTCGGAAATTTTACCGCCAGGCGGGATATCCCCCGACACGATGGCCGCTTGAATGCGCCGGAACACCGATTCGGCGATGGTTTCAGCATCAGCCTCGGGCAGCTCGGGTGGGCGAATGACTTCCAGCATTGTCGACACCTTACAAAATCATTGCCTAATAGTTGACCAACCTCGCGTATGCGTCAAAGTATTCTTAAAAGATTGTCGACAATTAAGCGGATGAACATACCGCTTTCGGGGCTGGCGGCGCGCTTGAACTGGTGCTGTTTTATCACCGTGTTAAGATGCGCGACGCTCGAGGCAGGCCGGTTGCGCCTGTATTTGCCCCGCCCAGTGATTACTCAGGTCTCATGAGAACACCCAAACTCCCTTCCCTTCTTGGCTTGCTGCTCGTTCCCGGGCTAGGCCTTGCGTCCGAAAAAACCGCCTATGGCCTTAACGAGTACGCCCGCCTGGACGAACTCAACCTGGAGGTGGCGGCCAAGCTGGACACCGGCGCGATCACCGCCTCGCTCAGTGCTCGGGACATCAAGCGTTTCAAGCGCAATGGCGAATCCTGGGTGCGCTTTTACCTGGCCATCGACGATGCCCATCAGCATCCGATCGAGCGACCGCTGGCACGGATCAGCCGAATCAAGCGCCGTGCGGGCGACTATGATCCTGAAGCGGGCAAGCATTACACTGCGCGGCCAGTGATCGCGCTGAATGTGTGCATGGGCAAGGTCAAGCGGCGCATCGAGGTCAACCTCACCGACCGCAGCGCCTTCCAATACCCGTTGTTGATTGGTTCGGCGGCCCTGGTGCGTTTCGATGCGCTGGTCGACCCCGCCCTGAAATACACCGCCGGCAAGCCTGCCTGCGTTTCTGAAGCTTCCAACGCCGAGTAGCCTGAATGCGTTCCCTGACTCTCCATTTGAAGCTGTTGATCCTGACCCTGTTACTGCTTGGGGCAGGCATCACCGGCTATCAGATCTTCGTGCTGGGCATTCCGGTCACCGAGGACGAAACCGACGACCTGTGGAACATCGACGCCAAGGTTGAGTTCGTGCCCACGCCGAAAACCCCGGTGAAGGTACAGATGTTCGTGCCGCCGCTGACCAGTGACTACGTCAGCCTCAATGAGAGCTTTATTTCCAATAACTACGGGGTAAGCGTCAATCGCATTGACAGCAACCGCAAGGTAACCTGGTCCTCGCGCCGGGCCTCGGGTAACCAGACGCTGTATTACCGGCTGGTGCTGACCAAGCGCTACAGCACCGAGAAAACCAAGTACAAAGGCCCGATCTTCCGCGACAGCCTGGTACTGGAAGGGCCTGAGAAAATCGCCGCGGAGGCCCTGCTGGCGCCTATCCGGCAACACTCGGCGGACGTCGAAACCTTCATCAGCGAAACCATTCGCCGGGTCAACAACCTTAACGACGATAACGTCAAGCTGCTACTGGCCGGCGACCCTTCGCCCCAGCACAAGGCTGGGGTCATCGACCTGCTGCTGTCCATCGCCCACGTGCCCATGGAACGCGCCCATACCCTGCGCCTGGTCGCCGATCAGCCGCAAACCCCGGAGCTATGGCTGCGTAGCTTCAACGGTACCCAGTGGCTGTACTTCAACCCGGACACCGGCGAGCAAGGCCTGCCCGCCGACCGGCTACTGTGGTGGACCGGGGACGAACCCCTGGTCACCCTTGAAGGCGGCAAAAAGGTCATGGTCACCTTCAGCCTCAACAACAGCGAAATGAACGCCATTCGCCTGGCCAAGCTGACCGACGCGAACACCGACGCGGACTTCCTGGAGTACTCCCTCTACGGGCTGCCGCTGCAAACCCAGCAAACCTTTATGGTGATGGTGATGATCCCCATTGGGGTGCTGGTGATTCTGATCCTGCGCAACCTGATCGGCCTGCAAACCCTGGGTACCTTCACGCCGGTGCTGATCGCCTTGGCGTTCCGGGAAACCCAGCTGGGCTACGGCATTGTGCTCTTCACGCTGATCACGGCCCTGGGCTTGTCCCTGCGCTCCTATCTGGAGCACCTGAAATTGCAGATGCTGCCGCGGCTGTCTGTGGTGCTGACCTTCGTGGTGGTACTGATCGCCGCCATCAGCCTGCTCAGCCATAAGCTTGGGCTCGAACGCGGCCTGTCGGTGGCACTGTTCCCCATGGTCATTCTCACCATGACCATCGAACGATTGTCCATCAGTTGGGAGGAGCGCGGCGGCACCCACGCCATGAAGGTGGCGGCTGGCACCCTGTTGGCCGCGTCCCTGGCGCATCTGCTGATGACCGTGCCTGAGCTGGTGTACTTCGTGTTCACCTTCCCGGCGGTGCTGTTGGTATTGGTGGCCTTTATGCTGGCCATGGGGCGCTACCGTGGCTACCGGCTCACCGAGCTGATGCGCTTCAAGGCCTTCGTCAAGGAACGGGAGGCCGACGCCTGATGCTGGGGTTCATCAAAACCTGGAAGGCCTTGCACGCCCGCGGCATTATGGGTATCAACAGGCGCAACGCCGATTACGTGCTCAAGTACAACAATCGGCGGCTGTACCCTATCGTGGATGACAAAATCATCACCAAGGAGCGCGCCATCGCCGCCGGCATACAGGTGCCGGAACTGTACGGGGTGATTTCCACGGAGAAGGAAATCGAACGCCTGGACGACATCATTGGCGACCGCCCGGACTTCGTTATCAAGCCGGCCCAGGGCGCGGGCGGCGACGGCATTCTGGTGATCGGCGACCGTTTTGAAAACCGTTACCGCACCGTTTCCGGGAAAATCGTCAGCCGTTCGGAAATCGAATACCAGCTTTCCAGCATTCTTACCGGCCTGTACTCCCTAGGGGGGCACCGTGATCGGGCGTTGATCGAGTATCGGGTTACCCCCGACCCGATCTTCAAGAGCATCAGCTACGAGGGCGTTCCGGACATTCGCATCATTGTGCTGATGGGCTACCCCGTCATGGCGATGGTGCGCTTGCCCACCCGGCAGTCCAATGGCAAGGCCAACCTGCATCAAGGGGCCATTGGCGTGGGCGTCGACCTTGCCACTGGCATTACCCTGCGCGGCACTTGGCTCAACAGCATCATTCAGAAGCACCCGGACACTACCAGTGACGTCCAAGGTGTGCAGCTGCCCTACTGGGATGGCTTTATGACGCTGGCCGCTGGCTGCCACGAACTGTGCGGCCTGGGGTACATCGGCGTGGACATGGTGCTGGATCAGAACAAAGGCCCGTTGATCTTGGAGCTCAACGCCCGGCCCGGCTTGAACATCCAGATCGCCAACAACTGTGGGCTGGCCCATCGCACCGAAGCCGTGGAGGCTCACCTGGCGACCCTGGCCACCGAAGGCCGCAGCGAAACCCCGGAAGAACGCGCCCGTTTCGCCCAAACGGTATTCGGGCACGTGCGGGCATGAGCAACTGCATGCTTCACCCCCTGGCTTACCAGCCTGACCCTACCCACTGCTTTGCCGCCATACGCCAAGCCCCTGGCGCGGTGCTGCTCGACAGCGCCCGGCCAATGGCGGAACGTGGCCGCTTCGATCTGCTCAGTGCTTGGCCGGTGGACACCTTCAGGCCCACACCGGGCGAATCAGGCACGGCTTTTTTCCAGCGCCTGCGCAAAGGCCTGGCAGCCCTGGGCGAGGCCTCGCTACCCGAAGGCTGCGAGCTGCCCTTCGCCGGCGGGCTGATCGGCTACCTGGCTTATGATTTCGGCAGACGCCTGGAGCAGCTGCCCACAGGGCTGGAGGCAGAATTTACCCTGCCTGATGCCCAGCTTGGGCTATACAACTGGGCCCTGGCCAGTGACCACGCCCAAGGGCGCAGTTGGTTGGTTTTCCACCCAAGCGTAGGGCTGGCCGAGCGCCAGCGGCTGATCGACGTGTTCAGCGAACCGGCAACGCCCGCAGCGGCCAGCTTCCGCCTTACCGCCCCCTTTGCCAATGAAGTGGAGCAGCCCGCCTATAACCAGGCGTTCAGCCGCGTGCAGGGCTACATCCGGGCCGGCGACAGCTACCAGATCAACCTCACCCGCCGCTTTGCCGGCCATTGCGAGGGGGACCCATGGGTGGCCTACAAGGCGCTACGCAAGGCCTGCCCCACCCCCTACTCAGGTTTTATGCAAGTCGATGCCAGCACTGCCATCCTTAGCCACTCCCCTGAACGCTTCATCCGCATTCAAGGCCAAAGGGTAGACACTCGGCCCATCAAAGGCACCCGCCCTCGCCGCGCGCGCCCCGAAGACGATGCCGCCGAGGCGGCCGCCTTGCTGGCCAGCGAGAAGGACCGGGCTGAAAACCTGATGATCGTCGACCTGTTGCGCAACGACCTGGGCCGCAGCTGCGCCATCGGCACGGTGCGGGTACCGGAGCTGTTCGCGCTGGAGTCTTACCCCAACGTGCATCACCTGGTCAGCAGCGTGGTGGGTACCCTGGCCCCTGACAAGGACGCACTGGACCTGATCGCTGGGAGTTTCCCGGGCGGCTCCATCACCGGCGCGCCGAAAATCCGCTCCATGCAGATCATCGATGAAGTCGAGGGCCATCGCCGGGCGATCTACTGCGGCTCGCTGATGTACCTGGATGTACGCGGCAACCTGGACAGCTCCATCGCCATTCGCACGCTGCTGGTAGAACAGGGTCGCATTGCCTGCTGGGGTGGCGGCGCGGTGGTGATGGACTCCCAAGCCGACGACGAATACCAAGAGTCGTTGATCAAGGTAAAGGTATTGATGGACACCCTCGCCGCCCTATAAGGGCGAGCGCAAGCTCGCGAAGCGATGGCACAGGCAACCAAATGGCGCCCTGTTCGCCAGCTTTGCTGGCTCCTATAGCCATCACGCTTGCGGCTATCTCCCAATCCTGCAAGGCCTGGCTCAATTTGATACTCTTTTGCCTATTCGAGCGCTGCCCTAAGCGCCAGCTAACTGGAACCGCCTGATGAACCACCCTTTCGACGTCGCCGAAGCGGCGGCCCTCTATGCGGGCAAGCCCCCACAAGACGTACTCAAGTTCGCCTTCGATCACTTCGGTGATGATCTCTGGATTTCCTTCAGCGGTGCCGAAGACGTTGTGCTGGTGGACATGGCCTACAAGCTGAACAACCACGTAAAGGTGTTTACCTTGGACACCGGCCGCTTGCACCCGGAAACCTATCGGTTTATCGAACAGGTACGCGAACTTTACGGCTTGCCTATAGAAATCCTTACCCCAGAGCGCGAGCCGCTTGAAGCCATGGTGAAGGAAAAGGGCCTGTTCAGCTTTTACCGCGATGGCCATGGTCAGTGCTGTGGTATTCGCAAAATTGCCCCGTTACGCCGCAAGCTCACTACCGTGCGCGCCTGGGCCACCGGACAGCGCCGGGACCAAAGCCCTGGTACCCGCAGCCAGGTCCCAACGATAGAAATAGATACCGCGTTCTCTACCCCGGACAATACCCTGTTCAAATTCAACCCCCTGGCGCAGATGACCAGCGAAGAGGTCTGGGCGTACATCCGCATGCTGGAGCTGCCCTATAACAGCCTGCATGAACGGGGCTTTATCAGTATCGGCTGCGAGCCTTGCACCCGGCCCGTACTGCCCAACCAGCACGAGCGCGAGGGGCGCTGGTGGTGGGAAGAGGCCACTCAGAAAGAATGTGGCCTGCACGCAGGCAACCTGATCGCCAAGGCGTAAAGGCCTATTGGCCTGTGGGAGGCAGCAGAGCTGGCGAAGGCCTTTTTCCAAGAGCGGCCAGCCTAGGGTTCGCCAGCTTTGCTGGCTCCTACACGGCTCCCGTGGGGGATTCAGTGAGCCGGCAGCTCCACCCCATCGAACAGTTCTTCGAGCTCCTGCTTATTGTGGCAGGCGATGGCCTTGGCCATCACCTCGCGGGTCAGGTGCGGCGCGAAGCGCTCGATGAAGTCGCACATAAACCCCCGCAGGAAGGTGCCCCGGCGGAAACCGATCTTGGTCACACTGGCCTCGAACAGATGATCCGCGTTCAGTGCCACCAGGTCACTGTCCAGCTTAGGGTCTACCGCCATCTGCGCCACGATCCCTACGCCCAATCCCAAGCGCACATACGTCTTGATCACGTCCGCGTCCGCGGCGGTGAACACCACTTTAGGGGTGAGCCCGCGGTGGCTGAAGGCTTCGTCTAGTTTAGAGCGCCCGGTGAACCCGAACACGTAGGTCACGATAGGGTGTTCAGCCAGTACTTCCAGAGTGAGCTTAGGCAGCTTGGTCAGCGGGTGGCCCTGGGGCACGACCACGCAGCGGTTCCAGCGGTAGCACGGCATCATGATCAAGTCCCCGAACAGCTCCAAGGCCTCGGTGGCAATGGCGAAGTCCACGGTGCCGTCGGCGGCCATTTCAGCAATCTGCATGGGGGAACCCTGGTGCATGTGCAGGGCCACGTCAGGGTACTGCTTGATAAAGGCACTGATCACCGGCGGCAGTGCGTAACGGGCCTGGGTGTGGGTAGTGGCAATGGACAGCGTGCCTTTTTTTTCATTGGAGAATTCCTGGGCGATCTGCTTGATGCTCTCGACCTTGCGCAGGATTTCCCCAGCGGTATTGATGATGCGTTCTCCGGCTGGGGTAACCCGGGTAAGGTGCTTGCCGCTGCGTGCGAATACCTCTACGCCCAGTTCATCCTCTAGCAGACGAATCTGCTTACTGATGCCGGGTTGGGAGGTGTACAGGCTCTGCGCCGTGGCGGAGACGTTCAGATCGTGGTGAGCGACTTCCCAGATGTAACGCAGTTGCTGAAGCTTCATGCATGCCCCCCAGAGGCCCAAAACGCCAAGCCCCTCGCTTGCGGTGTGGGGGCTACGGCAAGGGTTATAACTATATGGATGGTTGAATCCAGAATCTAGAACTTTTTGCCAGGATGTTTCAGAATTGGCGTTGTGTCAGCGCTTGAGCCAGAGGTACCAGGTACACGGGTGCCACCGCCAACTGCAACACCCGGGCGGCCGTGCGCCCTAGGGGTAGATCGGCCGCGATCGCACGGCTGTGGCTACCTAGCACCAGCAGGTCTACCCTTAACCGCCGGGCCTGGTCCAGGATGACTTCGGCGGGGTCCCCCTGGCGAACCCGCACCGCGCGAATCAAGTCCAGGTCCTGCTCGCCATCAGCCAGGTCCTCGCAGAAATTATCCAGTACACGCCTTTCGATATTGGCCATCATGGTGCTAACGCCGCGGCCATGCAGCTCGTTCAGGGTCGGGCCGTCCAAGTAACTCTGCAACACCGACTCGGCAAAGCTGCCTATGGGTTCTACCGCGTGTATTACGTGCAGTTCGGCATCGAATTTACGCGCCAAGGCCAGGGCGTGCTGTAACACGAAGGGTGCGTAGGCACCCAGGTCGGTGGCATACAGCATCGAACGAATCATCTGCGCTCCCCCGCCACCCTGGTCGGTGGCGATAGGTCCAAGTCTAGCAGCGGCCTCATAAAGCGCAGGGGTTGACCGCACATCGTCCCGTTTACTCACCTTTCATGCCCTGCGACGGCGCTCAGGCATTGTCGAGGGGCGGCCGAACGCGCTAAGGTTCGGCACCCGCGCGCACCGCTAGCCCCGGTTGCGCCTGACCTGCTTGATGATGAGTACCACCATGGCCGATTTGCCCCTTAACGACCTCAACGTTGCGTCGAACGAGACCCTGATCACCCCAGATCAGCTCAAGCGTGACATCCCCCTCAGCGAAGCGGCGCAAGCCACGGTCGCCAACGGCCGCCAGGTGATTCGCGACATCCTCGATGGCAAGGACCATCGGGTGTTCGTGGTGATCGGCCCCTGCTCGATTCACGATGTGGCCGCCGCCCACGACTACGCCCAGCGGCTAAAGGCGTTGGCCGACGAAGTCTCGGACACCCTGTACCTGGTGATGCGAGTGTATTTCGAAAAGCCTCGCACTACCGTGGGCTGGAAAGGCCTGATCAACGACCCGTACCTGGACGACTCCTTCAAGATTGCCGATGGCCTGCACATTGGCCGCAAGTTGTTGCTGGAATTGGCTGAAATGGGGCTGCCTACCGCCACCGAAGCGCTGGACCCGATCTCGCCCCAGTACCTGCAAGACCTGATTAGCTGGTCAGCCATCGGCGCGCGTACCACCGAGTCGCAAACGCACCGGGAAATGGCTTCGGGCCTGTCCTCGGCGGTGGGTTTCAAGAACGGCACCGATGGGGGCCTGACCGTAGCCATCAACGCCTTGCAGTCAGTGTCCAAACCGCACCGTTTTCTGGGTATCAACCCCGAAGGCGGCGTGTCCATCGTGACGACCAAGGGCAACGCTTACGGCCATGTGGTACTGCGCGGCGGTAATGGCAAGCCCAACTACGATTCAGTCAGTGTGGCACTGTGTGAACAGGCGCTGGAAAAGGCCAGGGTTCGCGCCAACGTAATGATCGACTGCAGCCACGCTAACTCCAACAAGGACCCGGCCCTGCAGCCGCTGGTGATGGAGAACGTGGCCAATCAAATCGCCGAAGGCAACCGCTCGATCATTGGTTTGATGGTAGAAAGCCATATCAACCCAGGCGCTCAGAGCATCCCTAAAAACCTGACAGAGCTGGAATATGGTGTGTCGGTGACTGACGGATGCATTGGCTGGAGCACCACCGAGGCGAGCATTCGCGCCATGCGAGACAAGCTTAAAGGGCTGCTGCCTACCCGCTCACGGGCCTGACACGAGAAACGCCGGGGCAAACCCGGCGTTTTGCTGTGGCCATGGCCGCCTTTAGGTAGTGGCGCCGCGGCGCTGGTGGCGCTCCATATAACGCTCCACATAGGAGCAGGACGGAATCACCGTATAGCCCATGCTATCGGCGTATTCCAAGGCCTTCTCCGTCAGAGCGGCCGCGATCCCCCTACCCCGCAAGGCATTGGGTACGAAGGTGCGGTAGATGTCCAACGTCTGCTTGCCCAAGTCCATATAGGTCAGGTAAGCGCGATGGCCGTCTACGTTGGTTTCGAACTGATGACCTGCCTGGTCATGATGGATGGACACTGCCTCGCTCATTTCGAATCCTCGCGGGTCTTTGAATTAGACCGTTACAATACCGCTGTTTGCCTGCTGTTGGAACTGCTGAAAAGCTTTAGATCACCACGGCCTCGGGCAGAGCCTTGCCAGACAATCGGCCTGCTGCTGGCCAGAAAGGCCCTTATGAGCCTGATTGGACCTTGTAAACGCTGAAGACTGATAAAGCGCCAGTAAGTTCCAACTAAGCCCTAGTTACCTATGTATGTAGCCTAATCGCAGACTACTTGGCCTGCATCAATACCTCCGAACCCATATGGTATGGATCCTTACCGTGGTCAGAAAGGTAGACCAAGGCCTTGAATTTCACGCTATTTTTTTAACATATCTTGCGTACTCGGCGTTTACTTACTACAAGTAATGAGTACTATGTACGCCGGCTATTTTCTCAACGTCGAGAAGTAGCTATTAAATTAGAAAGTCCTTTAAAGGGGAACACGATGAACAACGTTCTGAAATTCTCTGCTTTGGCTTTGGCTGCCGTTCTGGCTACCGGCTGCAGCAGCGCTTCCAAAGAATCCGAAGCTCGCCTGACCGCTACCGAAGACGCTGCCGCTCGCGCACAAGCTCGTGCCGACGAAGCCTATCGCAAGGCAGACGAAGCTCTGGCTTCTGCTCAGAAAGCTCAGCAGACTGCAGACGAAGCCAACGAGCGCGCCCTGCGCATGCTCGACAAGGCAAGCCGCAAGTAACCTTCCCGGTTACTGGCAGCAACGAAAAAGCCGGCCCTCTTCGCAGAAGGCCGGCTTTTTCGTGTGTGTTCGACCATTGGGTTCGCCAGCTTTGCTGGCTCCTACAGGCCGGAGGGTAAACCGATCACCACGGGAATACCATCCTCGGCGCCGATCACGTCGCGCAGGTTATCCCAGTTCACGCTGGTTTGGCTGGCGAGGTCCTTACGGTTGAGCAAGGCATTGATTACCGCGGTGTGCTTATCCACCCCAGAAGGGTCACCTTGGGCATCGAGCGGGGTATGGGCTTCCAAATAGATTTGCCCGCCGCTTACGCCGAATTTATAGGGCTCGTTGATGATCCGCACCGGGGTGCCCACTGGCACCAGGGTCGAGAGCTCCAGCACGTTCTCGTTGTACATCCGGAAGCAGCCATGGCTGGTGCGGGTCCCGATGCCGAATTTCTTGTTGGAGCCGTGAATCAGGTACCCGGGCAACCCCAAGGTGAATTTGTAGGGCCCTAGGGGGTTATCCGGGCCAGGCGGCACCACATTGGGCAGCGGGTCACCGTCGGCGGCGTGTTCGGCCTTGACCGAAGCCGGTGGCGTCCAGGACGGGTTGGCCGTCTTGGCGATGATCTTGGTGTTGGCCACAGGCGAGCCCCAGCCTTCGCGGCCAATGCCCAATGGGTAGGTGCGCACCGTGTCGCCGCCTTTGGGGTAGTAATACAACCGGTACTCGGCCAGGTTGATCACAATCCCCTCACGTGGGCCAGGAGGCAGGATAAACCGTGTGGGCAATACGATCTCGGTACCTACCTTGGGCAGCCAGGCATCCACGCCAGGGTTGGCCGCGAGCATTTCCTGATAGCCCAAGTCATAGGTTTGAGCCAGGTCCGCGAAGGTGTCTTCGTATTTGGCGCTAATGGTCTGCACCTGGCCCACGACATCTTCGCCAGGGGCTGGCAAGGGAAACTCCAAGGCCACCGCGGGCCCGGCCACAAGGACTGCGGCCAGGGAAAGGCAACGGTTAAAGGCGGGAAAACGCGGAAACATCCTGGTGATCCTTACATGCGGTAAACCAAGGTCTAACCGTGCGATTGTACACGGGCCTAAACCCTTGAGGGAACGCTACGGCCCAGTGGTCAGTTCAATCGTATTCGTTCTGCAGCCCCGGCCATACGGGGCGGGTGCCTTTGCGCTGGGCGAAAAGAATGGCCCTGCACAGCGGGCACAGACGGGTGTCACGGAAAATCCCCCGGGCCACGGTCTGCCATTTGGGCTGAGCCGGCAGCAACCCGCCACAGAGGGTACGGTCGATGGAGCCTCCCAGCTCCAATTGACGCGCCGCCAGGTGTACGCGCGCTTCCTGACACGCGAACAGGTCCAACTGCTCGTCGGGCTCGATCAGTTGATAGGCGAATAGGGACCAGGCAGGACGTGGCATTGGGGGCTCCGGAAGGGGGCGCAACCTTAGCTCAAAGCCTGGCCTGAGAAAAGTGTCAGAGCAGCGGTTTGAGGGCCGGCCATACATTTTCCAGCAGCCGAGGCTGGGCTTCGGCCCGGGGGTGAATACCGTCAGCCTGCATCAGCTCGGCCACCCCGCCCACGCCGTCGAGCAACGAAGGCACCAAGGGCACCTGCTGCTCACTGGCGACCTGCTGGTACACCTTGCCAAAGGCATTAATGTAGGCCGCGCCATAGTTGGGCGGCAACGGCACGCCCAGCAGCAGCACCCGCGCACCGCTGTCCTTGGCGCGCTGAACGATCCAAGTAAGGTTTTGTTGCAATTGCGCCGGGGGTTGCCCGCGCAGGCCGTCGTTACCACCCAATTCAACGATGACTAATTCTGGCTTGTTGGCCGCCAACAGCGGCTCTAGCCGCGCACGACCATTGGCGCTGGTGTCACCGGTAATAGAGGCGTTGATCACTTGGCTGGTGTAACCCTGAGCCTGCAAACGGTTTTGCAGCAGGCTGACCCAGCCCTTGGTGGTATCCAGGCCGAAACCTGCGCTGATACTATCCCCCAACACCAGCAGGGTACCTGCTCCGGCTGTCTGGGCCATGCACAGCGCCCACAGTAAGGCGGCCACTTTCCACACTCGCATCGGAATCTCCATGGGCGTAAGCATTCTCACAGCGCGGAACCTTAGCAAAGTGGTTCCTGGCGCGGAAGGCGATTTGCATATTCTCAACGCGCTGTCCCTAGAGCTGCACACTGGTGACAGCCTGGCCATCGTCGGCGCCTCGGGTTCGGGCAAGTCCACCCTATTGGGGCTGTTGGCGGGGCTGGACCAACCCAGCGCCGGCGAGGTTACCCTCGCAGGGCACTCGCTGGGCAACCTTACCGAGGACCAGCGGGCACGGGTACGCGCCGAGCACGTAGGCTTTGTGTTCCAATCGTTCCAATTGCTTGAAACCCTGACTGCCCTGGAAAACGTGATGCTGCCGCTGGAGCTGCACGGCCGCGCCGATGCCCGTGAGCAAGCGGCAAACCTGTTGCAACGGGTAGGCTTAGGCGAGCGCCTGGACCACTGGCCACGGCAATTGTCTGGGGGTGAGCAACAGCGTGTCGCCATTGCCAGGGCCTTTGCCGCCGAGCCCGCGGTGCTGTTCGCTGATGAGCCCACCGGCAACCTTGACACCCACACTGGCGAGAAAATTACCGAGCTGCTGTTCACCCTCAACCGCGAACACAGCACCACGTTGGTACTGGTCACCCACGACGAACGGCTGGCCCAGCGCTGCCGTCGATGGATTCGCCTGGAGGCGGGGCAACTGGTTGCCTCGGGCACCCATTGAAGAGCGCACGCAAACAAAGCTTGGGCCGGCTGTGGCGCCTGGCCACTCGCCAGCTGTGGCGAGAAGCCCGGGCCGGCGAGCTACGGGTATTATTTTTCTCCTTGTTGATCGCCGTGGTGACCAGCACCGCCATTGGCTACTTCGGCGCGCGCTTGAACGCCGCCATGCAATTACGGGCGACCGAATTTCTGGGCGCCGACCTCGTGTTGCAAGGCAGCACTCCGGCACGCCTGGAGCAGCTGCGCACTGGGCGGGACCTGGGCCTGGAGCATGCTCAGGTGGTGGAATTCAGCAGTGTAGTGGCCACGGAGCAAGCGGTGGAGTTGGCCAGCGTCAAAGCCGTGGACGGCAATTACCCACTGCGCGGTCAGTTGCGCAGCGCCGCCGAGCCCTATGCCGCCGAAACCGAAGGGGGCACGCCAGGGCCGGGTGAGGCCTGGGTGGAGCCTCGTTTGCTCAGCGCGCTAAACCTGAACATTGGCGACAGCGTGGACATCGGCCTGAAACGCTTGCGCCTGGCGCGGGTGCTCACCTACGAGCCGGACCGCGCGGGCAATTTCTACAGCCTTACCCCACGGGTGATGATCAACCTGGGAGACCTGCCCGCCACCGGCGTGGTGCAACCTGGCAGCCGCGTAACCTTCAGGGACCTTTGGCGGGGCGATGCCGCCAACCTTGAGCAATACCGGCAGCTGGTCAACGTAGGCCTGGACGCCAACCAGGCCCTGCGCGATGCCCGTGACAGCAACCGCCAGGTAGGCGGCGCCTTGGGCAAGGCTGAACGCTACTTGAACCTCGCAAGCCTGGTGGCCGTGCTGCTGGCTGGTGTAGCGGTAGCCTTGTGCGCGGCGCGCTTTGCCGCCAAACGCTATGACAACAGCGCCTTGCTGCGCTGCCTGGGGCTGTCTCGGGGCGAGGTGCTATGGATATTCGCCTTGCAATTATCGATGCTAGGCGTGGCGGCCAGCCTGGCGGGCGCAGTGATTGGCTGGCTGGCGCAGTTCGGTATTTTCGCCCTGTTGAGCGGCTTGCTGCCCGACACCATTCCCGGTGCCGGCCTATGGCCCGCCGTGGCGGGGATGGGCACGGGTATGGTCGCTCTGGCGGGCTTTGCCTTGCCGCCGCTGGCGGCCCTGGGCCGGGTACCGCCACTGCGGGTGTTGCGTGGCGACCTGTTACCCCTGCCCACTCGTGCCTGGGCGGTGTACGGCAGCGCCTTGGTGGCGCTGGGCCTGATCATGTGGCGCTTGAGCCTTGACCCTACCCTGACGCTGGCGCTTCTGGGGGCCGGTACCTTCGCCGCGCTGCTGCTGGGCGCGCTGCTGGTGCTGGGGCTGCGCCGACTGCGCGGGGCCTTGGCCAACGCCCCCTTGCCTTGGCGCCTGGGCGTGGGGCAGTTGCTTCGCCACCCTGTCGCCGCCGCCGGGCAGGCCTTGGCCTTCGGCCTTATTCTGTTTGCCATGGCCCTGGTCGCGCTGTTGCGCGGCGAACTACTGGACACCTGGCAACATCAGTTACCGGCCGACTCGCCGAACTATTTCGTGCTCAATATTCTGCCCACCGAACGTGATGCCTTCGCCGAGCAACTCAAGCAGTACGGCGCCGTGGGAGCACCGCTCTACCCTATCGTGCCGGGGCGGCTGACGGCCATCAACGGCAAGCCCGTGGGGGATGTGGTCGCCGAAGACAGCCAGGGCCAGCGCGCCACTCAGCGAGACCTGAACCTCACATGGGCGGCGGACCTACCCCAGGGCAACCAGATCGTCGCAGGGCAATGGTGGGCCAAGCCTGGCGCGGATCACCTGCCCGGGGTTTCGGTGGAACAGCGCCTGGCAGAGAGCTTGGGCGTCAAGGTAGGCGACAAGCTTACCTTCAGCGTGGCCGGTACGGTGCGCGAAACCCGGGTCGCCAGCCTGCGCACGGTGAGCTGGGATAACTTCCAGCCCAACTTCTTTATGATCTTTGAACCTGGCACCTTGCAGGACTTCCCGGTTACTTACCTCACCAGCTTCTATCTCGCCCCGGGCCATGACGCGCAGGTAGTGGCCCTGGCCCGCGCCTTCCCTGCCATGACGTTGTTGCAGGTGCAGGCCTTGCTTGAGCAATTGCGCAGTATCCTGGCGCAAGTGACCCTGGCGGTGGAATACGTACTGGTGTTCGTGCTGGCGGCAGGTTTGGCGGTGTTGTTCTCCGGCTTGCAGGCCACCCTGGATGAGCGCATTCATCAAGGCGCCTTGCTCCGAGCACTGGGTGCCAGCCGTGCGGTACTGGTACGCGCGCGGAGGATCGAGTTCAGCGTACTCGGTATCACCAGCGGCCTACTGGCAGCCGTAGCCGCCGAAGGGGCCAGTTGGGCACTGTATCGCTTTGCCCTTAACCTGCCTTGGCACGTCCACGCCTGGCTGTTGCTGCTGCCGTTGGTAGGGGCGCTACTGGTAGCCACCGCCGGAGTGTTTGGTACGCGCCGCGCCCTGACCGCCAGCCCCCTGCGCGTATTACGCGAAGGCTAGTACCACGGACAAAAGAGGTTCACACGTGCCAACCAATATCATCACCCGCGCCGGCCATGAGAAGCTCAAAGGCGAACTGGACCACCTATGGCGCGTGTACCGCCCGGAAATCACCCAGAAGGTTGCCTGGGCCGCGTCCTTGGGTGACCGGAGCGAGAACGCTGATTACCAATACAACAAAAAGCTGCTGCGCGAGATTGACCGCCGGGTGCGCTACCTGCGCAAACGCCTGGAAGACGTAAAGGTTGTGGATTACGCCCCTGAGCAGGAAGGCCGGGTGTTCTTTGGCGCCTGGGTGACCATCGACAACGACGGCGGCGAAGAAAAGCGTTTCAGGATCGTTGGCTACGACGAAATCTACGAGCGCAAGGATTATATCTCCATTGATTCGCCCATGGCCCGCGCGCTACTCAAGAAAGAAGAAGGCGATGAAGTGACTGTGGCTACCCCTACCGGGCCCGCTATCTGGTATATCGCCCAGATCAACTACGAACAGGTTTGACGCCCGGCCAGGGTGCTATAAAACATCCAGCCTTGTACCCTGGCGCCCTAGCCCTTAGGATCAACGCCGGGTGCACCTTGGCGTTCCAACGTGCAGGTTAAAACTCACGCCGGTCGGGCCGCCGGTGAGGCTTTGCCATGCCCGCCCCAAACAGCCCCGCGCCAACACCCATTCCGCGCGCGCAACAATTGACCCATCAAGCCCTGTCGGCGCTTGAACGCTTTAGCCATATCGAGGCGGTCAGCGGCATCGTCCTGGTGATCGCGGCGCTGCTGGCGCTGATCTGGGCCAACAGCCCGATCGCCGATACCTACGCAGCCCTCTGGCATACGCCAGTCAGCCTTGCCTTGGGCAGCTATTCCCTTGGCGCGGATCTGCACTTTTTGGTCAACGATGGGCTGATGACCATTTTCTTTCTGGTGGTTGGCATGGAAATCCGTTCAGAGCTCAACGACGGATCCTTGGCCAATCTCAGAATGGCTGCGTTACCCGTGGCGGCGGCTTTGGGGGGCGTTGTGGTTCCGGCGCTTATCTACACGGCCATTAACCTTGGGCACGCTTCGCTGGTGGGATGGGCTGTACCTACCGCTACTGATATCGCCTTTGCCGTTGGCGTGCTGGCCTTGTTGGGCAAGAGCATCCCAGCAGGCGTGCGGATCTTCCTCTTGGCGCTGGCGATCATCGATGACATCGCAGCGATCGTTATCATTGCCGTGTTTTACACCTCCTCCCTGGATACAGGCGGCGCGGCAATTGCGCTAGCGGGCGTGCTGCTCGTGTTGCTGTTCCAGAGAATGGGCATTACCTCTGCCTGGCTGTATTGCCTGCCAGGCCTCGTTCTGTGGGCGGGGCTGGCGAAGCTTGGGGTTCACCCTACCCTGGCCGGGGTGATTCTTGGGTTGATGACCCCGGTATACTCCCGCCCTGCCGAGGAGCGCCCACTGGATACACTCAACAAGGCCATGCATGAGCTTATGGCGCGTTTCAAGGAGGCGCCCAGCAACCAGGCCGTTACCAAACCGCTGGTGCGGTTGCGCAAGGCCCAGCGGGAATTGGTACCGCCCGTGCAACGGGTTCAAACCGCGCTCCACCCCTGGGTGGCCTATGGCATCATGCCGCTCTTCGCCCTCGCCAACGCCGGCGTGGCGTTCGGGGAAACCTCCACAAGCGAGGGTTCGGCGTATCTGGTAGGCGTGGGCGTGGCGGTGGCCTTGACCCTGGGCAAACCCTTGGGGGTGATTCTGACCTGTGCCGCCTTGGTGCACACTCGCCTATGCAACCTTCCAGACGGCGTCAACTGGGCGGGGGTGGCGCTGATCGGCCTGCTCGCCGGGATCGGCTTTACCATGTCCATTTTCATTTCAGGGCTGGCCTTCGAGGACCACAGCCTGCTCGGCATGGCCAAACTGGGCGTATTGGCCGCTTCTGCGTGCTCAGCGGTACTCGGCATCGTATGGGGCTGGCTGATGTTCGTTCGCCCTAGGTAACGCAACCGGCGATAGCGGCCAAGCCCTGACACCTTCATGACATAGGACTGCTGACAGTGCCTTAGCATAATGACGGCAGGCCAGGGATCAACCCAACGTCAACAACCCCTGCCGTGCCACTCGAACCAGCGCGGCGATCAGCGCTGGCGCCTCGGCCGCCGAGGGTGACTGCACCACCGCCAGGTCAAAACGATTATCAGGAAAGTGCGCCAGGGGCTGCCCTTGGTCCACGAACCGCACCGAAAACGGCGCTGATTTGCCGTTGCGCCGCGGCCAGCCGTCAAGGCAGCGCAGCAACGTAGGCTGATGGCGGCCTACCAGCAAAATACGAGGGTTATGGGACTTGGCCGAAGAGCCTGGCAAGGGGGCCAGGCAAACGATGGTGCGCGGACAACTCATGGTAGGTACTCTGCCTTACGGATTTCGCCGGGCAGGTGCAAGGCGGCACGAGCCAGCGTTTTAGCGGTATTTCAGGCTGTGTAGCCCAGGCGCCCCGCAAGTAGCTGTCTAAATCGGCGCATGTGAACGATCCTAGTAGCGGTGAGTGTTCGCTGTCAACTTAGCGCTTGCCCTCCTCCAAGCTCTCCCGCGCCCGGTCGAACGCCAGGTAATACTTGTTCACGTTATTGACGTAGCTGACCGGCGCCACGCCAACGTTTTCCAGGGCGATGCGCTCCACCTGGAAAAACCACCTGTTAGGGTCCAAACCTCGCTGCCGCGCTTGGGCCCTGAAGCGCTGCACCCGCTCCGGGCCCATGTTGTAGGCAGCCAGCACGAAGGCCATGCGCTCGCGCTCGTCCATGTGCTTGCTGTTGAAAAACCGGCTACGGATCAAGGCCAGGTAGCGTGCAGCCGCGCGCACGCTGTCGTCCACGGCATTGACGCTCTTGACCCCCACTCGGCGTGCCGCGGCGGGGGTGATCTGCAAGGGGCCGCTAGCGCCTCCGCCACCACGGGCGGCAGGTTCCAGGTCGGATTCCTTATAGGCCAATGCGGCAAGGTCCAGCCAATCCAAGCCCTGCTGGCGCGCGTTGCGTTGCAGCACCGGGCGCAAGGCTTCCAAGCGCTCGCGGTCATCGTTGTGCAGGGGATAACGGGTTTGATACAGGGTACGGCAGCCGTCGAGCAGGGCTTTGTCCTGATTGGCCGGCGGGCGGTACTGGCCGAGAAATTGTCGCACGCTGTCGCTCAATTGCGGCGCGTCTTGGCGCACATACCAGTTCATCGGGCCCGGCGCGTGGAAGCCTACCCGGCGATCGATGCGCAGGTCCGGCATCAGCTTTACCCAGCGTTCGGCGATCGGCTGCTCTACCAGTGTCAGGCCATAGACCCCGGCGCTGATCATATCCAGTACATCTTCCACCCCCAGGCTGGCGTCGGCCCACTCCACGCTCATCGGTGCGAGGTGGCGCGAGGCCAATTGTGCGTTGGCCCGGCTTACCGCTTCGGCGGCAGCGCTACCGGCCACCAACACCACCCGCTTGCCCGCCAATTGCTCCAGCCGGGTGTAGGGTTTGTGCTTACGCGACTGTACCAGCACCAACGGGGTATCGACCGCGGTAGCGGCGCTGGCCATGGTGGCCGCGCCCGCCCCAGCAGGGAGTAATTCACCCGGGGCGGCGAGGTCTGCTTCACCCCGCTGCAAGGCACCCAGGAGTTGATCCTTGGGGCGCGGTACTGCCTTGAGCCGCACCTGTGGGTGTTGCCCAGGCTGGTTGTTGAGGTAGTCTTCGAAGGCCTCCAGGCGGCGATCTTCCGCGCCTACTGCCGTGCCATCAATGGTAGCCGAGCTGTTACGGCTTTGGTTAACCACCACTCGCAGCACCTTGGCCTGGCGGATCTGCGCCAGGTCATGGGGTGCGTTAGGGTTGGGCTCGGCCAGCGTTGCGCTTGAAGCCAAAGCACATAGCAGAAGTGCGGCCAAGCGCATCGCCTGGCCAGACACGGGATCTTTCATCGGTGCTCCGAGGTTAAAAGCCCGCCCAAAGCCTCGGCTGTGGGCTACCAAAACCGCGCCAGCTTGCCAGCGTCGGGTTTTATTTATTGGGGTAAAGCTTTGGTATGCTTTCCGGCCTCAGCCTGAAAGGAGTAACCATGCAACTCATCGACATCGGCGTCAACTTGACCAACCCGGCATTCGACGAGCAGCACAGTGCATTGCTGGCGCGCGCGCTCGCCGCAGGGGTTGGCCAGATGGTACTCACCGGTACCAGCGCCGAGGTCAGTGAACAGGCCATTAGCCTGGCCGAGCAGTTGGACCTCCAAGCCAAGCGGCTGTTCACTACGGCGGGGGTGCACCCCCATGATGCCAAGGCCTGGAATGCAGACACCGCCCGCCGCATCGCTGCCCTGCTCAGTCACCCACGGGTACGTGCCATAGGGGAATGCGGACTGGACTTTAACCGGGACTTTTCACCCCGCCCCCAACAGGAACGGGCGCTAGAAGAGCAACTGGCCCTGGCCGTGGAACATGGGTTGCCGGTATTTCTCCACGAGCGGGACGCCGCGCCGCGCCTGACAGCAATTTTGCGGCAGTGGCGAGATCGCCTAAACGGTGTCGTGGTGCACTGTTTTACCGCCGGCCGTTCGGAGTTGTTCGGCTACCTGGACCTAGACCTGCACATCGGCATTACCGGTTGGATTTGCGATGAGCGCCGGGGCAGCCATTTGCATGAGCTGGTGGGCAGTATTCCCCAAGGCCGATTGATGCTGGAAACCGACGCGCCCTGGCTGCTGCCCCGTACCCTCCGGCCCAAACCAAAAAATGGCCGCAATGAGCCGGCGTTCTTGCCTGAGGTACTGCGTGAAGTGGCGCGGCATCGAGGTGAACACGAGCACGTGCTGGCGGCCCATACCACTGCCTGTGCCAAAGCCTTCTTCAAGCTGCCCGAGCCGCCATCGGCCGAACCTATTAAGGCCTGACCCGGGCCTGCTATCGCGGCAATGAAACTTTCACCAGGCTATGACGCCCATAGGAAACGACGATTCGCTTAAAAGCCTGGGCTCACTTAGCTTTCAACCATGAATCATTCGCATCCGCAGTGGAGTTATTGCCATGTTTAGACGCCTTGCCTGCCGTGCCGCGGGCCCGATGCCTGGAGCCGGCATCCCCATGGCCAACCAGGCCTCGGCCTCGGTATTTACCCTGCCCTTGCTCGTTATCGCTGTTGCGCTGATAGCCTTGGGCGTAATCACCGCTACACCTCTGGAAGTAGCCATTGGTGCCATTTGCCTGATCGCCGCACTGAGCAAGCCTGCGCCGCTTAAAGGCTAGGTGTGCCGCGTCGCCGCTGGCGAAGCTCAGTAATAAGCCGTGCCAAGGCTTGTCTGGCCCGGTTGCTGGCCGGTGTTTGGCCGCCGTAATACGCCTCACCAAATTCTCGTGCAAATGCTTGTATCGCCTTAGCCTGTTCTGGCAAGGCCGCGCTGGCCCGGTCAGCGAACGCGAAAGGCCCCTCCCCCATTTGCCGTTGCACGCCCTTACGGGCCAGCACGCGCTCGAACCTGTGGAACAAGAGCACCTGAGGGTGTTGCTGGAGGCGCTTAGGCCGCAATAGCAGCATTGTCAACACAGCCAACGTTAGCCCGCCTATGATCGGCAAGGCCCAGTTGGCATAGTTGGCAAACCATTGGCTAAGCCACTGCCGTTGCTGTGCTTCTTGATAGCCAAGCACCCAACGCTCCCAACCGTAGTTGAGGTTTTCCCAACCTAGGCGCAAGTCGTTGAGCCAGGCAAACTGGCGATAATGCAGGGCTGAAAAGGGCGAACCCGCGAGGAAGGGTTCGTCAGCGGCCAAGGCCTCGGCCAGGCCTGCTTCCACGCGCTGGGGCGCCACTGCCGCCGTTGGGTCGGCGCTGGCCCAGCCTGCGCCCGGCGCCCAATACTCGACCCAGGCATGAGCATCATACTGGCGCACGCTCAGGTAATTTCCCCTCGGATTGAATTCGCCGCCCTGGTAGCCGATGACGATACGCGCGGGTATGCCCATGGCCCGCAACATAAAGGTCATCGCGCCAGCGTAGTGCAGGCAGAAGCCACGGCGAGTATCGAATAGAAACCCGTCAATGCTGTCCGCGCCTAATGGGCTGGGCTTGAGGGTGTAGTGGAATGCCTCTTGGTTAAACATACGCAACAGCGCCTGTGCCTGCTGCCTGGGATCGGCGAAAGCTGCCATTAGGCTACGCGCCAGTTCGCGGCTGCGCGGGTTGCCCTGGGCTGGCAGGGCCAGCGCCTGCCGCTTAGGCGCGTCGCCAAGCTCAGGTTCGCGCACGGCCTGGGGCCAAGCGCTCGCCTCATAACTCAAGGCCTGGTCGATGGTACGGGAACGCTGCCATCTGAAGTCATAGCCTTGCCGAGCAATGGGGCTCTCCAGCCTGCTGGTTTCAAGCATAAACAACCAAGGCTGGCCGCTGGCTTCCTGGATCACGCGGTAATGGTAAGCCGGCCCCCGCGGTTGCAAGGTCGCCGCCTGGCGCACGGCGCCGGAGTCGCTCTGGGTCCAGCGCGCGCCGTCGAAGCGATCAAGGGTCAAGGCGCGCCAATACAAGCGCTGACGTTCCGGCAACGGACCCTCGAAGGACGCACGAAAGGCTAGCTCCGCCGACTGGGCCAGTTCGGCGATATCCCCAGGAGCGACGTTGTCACTAAGCCCGGTCTGTGCTTTGTTGCCTGGCATGGGCAAGGACCATAAAGGCCCCATGCGCGGGAATAACAAGAACAGCACCACCAGCAACGGCAAAGCCTGTAACAGCAGCCGGCCACCCTGGCGCGCAGGAGCGAAAATATGACCTGGCCGCTCGGGCAGCTCAAGTACCAGCAAGGTCGCCAGCAGCGCCGTTAGCGGCAGTAGGCTATATAACGCCCAAGCCAGGCTGGCGTCGAACAGATAGCCCACGGCAAGGCAAAAGAACCCTAGCATCACCACTACGCGAACATCCCGAGGGGTGGCCACCTCGATTAGCTTGAGCACCGAGGCCGCTACCAGCAAAGCGGCGGCGAATTCAAGACCGATTACCGTGCCTAGGGACAGGTAAAGCCCGGCCAGCATTATAATCATCAGCATGGCCTTTAACGCCCAGCCTGGGGTAGCGCCCTTGCGCATGGAAAGCCAAGCGCGCCAGGCAGTACAGCCGAACCACACCCCCAGCAACCACAGCGGCACGTTCAACCACAGCGGTACCAGCACCAAGGCCTCGGCGGCCAGTAGCCAGCCCACGGCATGGCGTGGCAACCCGGCAGCGTTAGCGGTCATGGTCGACGCCCATACAGCGCCAGGGCCGACAGGCTTGCTTCGCGGTGGGGCTCATCGGCGGCGGCAGGCAAAAGCCGGCCCGGCAGCCTTAGGGTGAACGGCCGACCTTGGGCCGCTAGCGCCAACACCCAGTGGCAAAGCACCGACAGGCGCGCTTCCACTGGGCCGTCCAGGGCGTCGAAGTCCAGGGCCAGGTCTTGCCCGGTAACGTCGGTAAAGGTTTTCACCAGCAAGGCCTGGCCCCGGGAATAAGCCTTCCAGTGCAGGCGCCGCCAGGAATCCCCCGGGTGATACTCCTGCAAGCCTTGAAAGTCATCCACGCCATTGGCCTGCACGTGCCAGCCATGGTCTTCGGCGTCCATCGCCGGGCCGCTACGGGCTGGCAGCGGCCCGGCCTGAGGCTTGGGGTATACCAATACCCGTTGGCCGAGGTCGACCCAGCTCCAGGCGCGCAGCAGGCCCAAGGGGAACTGAGTTTGCAGGCGCAGGCGAGGCGCGCGTAGCCAACCTCGCTCAACCGTGGATAGTAGCAACGCCACATGCTGCCCAGTGCCTGCCTGCAGGTCGACCCGTTGAAGCTGGCGGGCGGTCCAGCCCACGTGCAGCGCCAGGTGCGGCCGTTCTCTACTCTCAAGGCTTAACCCTATTTGGGCCTGCTCGCCCGCGAACACCGGCACGGGCGGCTCGGCCAGCAGCACCAGCCCGCTGAGGTTGCGATAGGTATGCAGTATGGCAACCACGAACACCCCACCCAGGCAAAAGGCCAAGGCATAGGCCATGCTGTTTTGGTAGTTGACCGCCGCGAGGAAAATCAGCGCCAGGGTGAACAGGTACCCCCAGCCGCTGGCACTGGGCACGATATAAATACGCCTATGGTCCAACTGCACCCGTGGCGCCGGCGGCGAACGCTGGGCTTGCCAGCGCGCCAACCGCTGCCGCCACGCCAGGGTCACAGCGCCGGCACCTCACGTAGCAGCCATTGCACCAGCGCGCCCCCGCCCTGCCCGCTGGGGTCGGCCCGCTCCCGCAGGCGATGGCTGGCCACCGCGGGCAGCACCGCCTGGATGTCCTCGGGAATCACGAACGCCCGGCCCTCCAACATGGCCCAGGCACGGGCCGCCGCCAGCAGGGCCAGGCTCCCCCGTGGGGACAGCCCAGTGGCGAACTGAGGTTGAGTTCGCGTGGCTTCCACCAGCCGCAGCACGTAATCGACCACCGGCTCGCTCACTCGCACGGCCTTTGCCTTGGCCTGGGCGGCTGCCAGCTGGGCATGATCAAGCACAGGCGCCATCCGCGGGAGCATATCGCGGCGAGCTTCGCCTAACAGCAGCGCACGCTCCGCGGCATGGGCCGGGTAGCCTAAGGACAGGCGCATTAGAAAACGGTCCAGTTGGGATTCAGGCAGGGGGAAGGTGCCGCCTTGGGTGACAGGGTTTTGAGTGGCGATCACAAAGAACGGCTCAGGCAGCGGGCGCGTGGCGCCTTCGATGGTCACCTGGCCCTCCTCCATGGCCTCAAGCAAGGCACTCTGGCTTTTGGGCGTGGCACGATTGATCTCATCGGCCAGGATCAGCTCGGCAAAGATGGGCCCTGGGTGGAAGGCGAACTGCCCCGAGTCTTTATCGAATACCGATGTTCCGAGGATATCCCCTGGGAGCAGATCGGAGGTGAACTGAATGCGCTGGAAGCTCAGGCCCAACACCTTGGCCAACGCATGGCTCAAGGTGGTCTTACCCATGCCCGGAAGGTCTTCAATCAGCAAGTGCCCATCGGCAACCAGGCAGGCCACCGCCAGGCGCACTTGTGTTTGTTTCCCCAACAGCACTTCGTTGACAGCGCCTAGGCAGGCTTGTAGTGGGTCGGTCATGGTTACCTCTCGCTTCAGCTAAAACCGCTGCCAGCGCGCCGCCCCAAGCTGCTACCCGCTAGCGGCCCGCCCGCGACTCGCGGATATAAAAGCGGGCTTTTTCAGCCTTGGTATTGCAGCCCTCGAAGGCTTCGAACTGTTGCTGGGTTTTTGCGCCTGTCACCAGGGACAGTGCTTTAGAGTAGCTCACCGTGCCTGCAAAGCCTTCGGCCTTGGCCAGGTCCAGCTCGTGCCAGGCAGCATCAAGCTGGGTAGCGCAGCTTTCGCGGTAAGCGGTTTTGCCGGCACAACCGGTCAAGACAATGGCCAATAATGGCAGGCAGACCCAGGCTTTCATCTAATGCAATACTCCAGAATTTATACGGTGTGCAGATAAGACGATAGGGCCTGGCAAAAGTGCCAGGGCAAAAGCGTCAGAGCTGATTGCCCTGGGGCGGCGCATTGCCCGAACGTAAATGAGCATTCCTGGCCGTTGGCGCAGTGTTGGGTACCACCAGTCAAAAAGCCTCTGACGGCTGGTTGCTTTTGTATCAGCGGCGATACAGTAAAGAAACCGGGGGGATACGCACCACCGTCAAGCTGGCACCCACCCTGGGTGGCAGGCTCAGGCCTCAGCCCTCGAACATTCCGCCGAGCGTGACCGCCGGCCGGCCCCAATGGCCAAGCTTTCAGGCTGCTGCTAACGATGAATATGCCCTTGAACCCTGTGTTGGACGATGAGCCTCTTTCTCTTACCGATGACGACAAGCGTTGGAATACCCGTGCGCTGATCGTCGATGACGATGTACCCCTACGCGAGTTGCTGACTGGCTACCTGGCGCGCTTTGGCATACTCGGGCACGGTGTGAACGACGGCCAGGCTATGCGCCAAGCCCTTAACAATAACCTGTACGACGTGGTGGTACTGGACCTGATGCTGCCGGGCGAGGACGGCTTATCGCTGTGCAGGTGGTTGAGGGCTGAATCAGACATTCCTATCCTGATGCTGACCGCGCGCTGCGAGCCTACGGATCGGATCATCGGCCTGGAGCTGGGCGCGGACGATTACATGGCCAAGCCTTTCGAGCCCCGAGAGCTGGTCGCCCGCATTCAGACTGTGCTGCGCAGGGTGCGTGACGACCGTGGCGACCCGCGGGCGAACATGCGCTTCGATCAGTGGCGGCTCAATAGCGTGTTGCGCCAAGTGACCTCGGCCGAGGGCTTGGTGGTGCCGTTGTCCAACGCCGAGTTTCGCCTGCTGTGGGCCTTCCTTGAGCGTCCACGGCGAGTGTTGAGTCGGGAACAACTGCTCGATGCCGCAAGGGGCCGCTCCATCGAAGCCTTTGATCGCAGCATTGATTTACTGGTCTCCCGGCTACGACAAAAACTCGGCGACGATCCTAAGTCGCCCCAATTGATCAAAACCGTACGCGGCGAGGGTTACCTGTTCGACGCCAGGGACATCGGCTAATGCGCAAGGCCGATACGCTGTTCGCCAGGTTGTTCGGTGTTTCGGTCATTGCCATCGTTCTGGCGCATCTGCTGGCGGGCATCTGGTTCCACTATTACGGCTTTCCAGGCCCACCGCCTCCGGCAGCAGGGTGGCAACGGCAATCTGGCCCGCCGCCTTTGATGTCGCCCACCCCTGAAGCGAAGCAGAACGCAGGCCCGAGCACTGCCCCACCCTTTGTCCCACCACGGCAAAGGCGCTGGTGGGATGGCCCCCTGGTGCCACTGACGTTCCAGCTCATCACCTTGGTAATCGCCGCGTGGTGGGGCGCCGGCGTTCTGTCTCGCCCCATTCGGCGCTTTAGCCAGGCCGCGGAGCGCCTTAGCGAGAACCTGGACAGCGACCCCCTGCTGGAAAGTGGCCCGCAGGAGGCCCGCCTGGCAGCGCAAAGTTTCAATCGAATGCAACACCGTATACGCGAACAGGTGCAGCAACGCGCCCGAATGCTGGGAGCCGTATCCCACGACCTGCGCACACCGCTGGCGCGGCTGAAACTACGCTTGGAGCAGGTTGAGGAGCCGCGACTTCAGCAGCAGATGCGCCAGGACCTGGATGACATGATTGGCATGGTCGATGCCACCCTAAACTACCTGCATGAACGCCGTACCAGCGAGGCCTTACAGTGGTACGACCTACAGGCCCTGGTGGAATCACTTTGCGAGAACGCCCAAGACAATGGCCTGTCCGCTGAGCCTTCAGGTACTTGCGCGCCCTTGCATACCCAACCCATGGCATTGCGTTCGTGCCTGGCCAACCTGCTGGACAACGCCTTGCGCTATGGTGGCCCCACCCTGATACAACTGTGCGACAGCGCGCGGGAGGTGCGTATCTGCGTGATTGACCGTGGCCCTGGGATTGCCGAGGATAAGCGAGAGGCGGTTTTCGAACCCTTTTTTCGGCTAGAAGGCTCGCGTAACCGCAATTCTGGCGGCGTAGGGCTAGGCATGACCATCGCCCGTGAAGCCGTGCTCAGGCTCGGCGGTACCCTAGCCCTGGAGCAGACCCCCGGTGGCGGGCTAACGGTTGTAGTTACCCTGCCCAGGCCCTGACGCTACCCCTAGGCCCGCTCTCGGGCCCAATCGGTCATCAAGCGGTAGCCCACTGCCAAGAAGGTCGGCCCCAGGAATAGACCGATAAAGCCGAAGGCCAATAGCCCACCGAACACGCCCACCAGGACGATCACCACGGGCAAGTCACCACCACGGCTGATCAAGTACGGCTTGAGCACGTTGTCCACGCCACTGACCACGAACGTGCCCCACAAGCCCAAGAATACCGCCATGGCGTAGTGCTCTTGCCAGATCAGCCAGCCCACGGCTGGAATCCATGCCAGCGGCGGCCCCATGGGGATCAGGCTCAGCAGGAAAGTGAAGATGCCTAAAACCAAGGCGCCCGGAATGCCAGCAATCATAAAGCCGATCAGCGCCAGCGCCGCCTGGGCCGCGGCCGTACCAATCACGCCATTGACGACCCGTTGCACCGTGCCTGCTATCAGGTCCAAGTAATACTCGCCGCGCTCGCCCATCAAGCGTTCCAGCAGGCGCAGGGCGAAGGCCGACAGGCGTGGGCCATCTCGGTAAAAGAAAAAGGTGAAGACCAGGGCCAGCGCCAGCTCGATCAGGCCACTGCCCAAGCGCGCGCTACGCGCCAGCAGCCAGTTGCCTACCTGCCCCAGGTGGGGCTTGAGCCCTTGGAAAAACGCAGCCCCTTGGGCATCCATGGACGCCCATAGCTGTGACAACCGACCGCCGACCAGAGGCAGATTGGCTACCCAATTCGGCGCTGGCGGTAATCCCTCCAATTGAACATCGCGGATGAAACCGGTGGCATCGCGTACATGCTCGGCCAGGTTGAATCCCAGCCATACCAATGGCAAGAGCACCAGCAACACCCACATACCGGTGAGAATGCCTGCGGCCAGCGTGGGGCGGCCGCCCAGCGCAACGTTGAGCCGACGCATCAGGGGCCAACTGGCGAACGCCAGGATCGCGCCCCATAACAAGGCAGAGATGAAGGGCAGCACTACCCAGATACAGGCCACTAACAGCAACAGCAGAGCGATCTGCATCAACAGCCGATCGGTATTGATCATTGGGCAAGCTCCAGTTTTAGGCCTGGGCGATCGCTGGGTTGGCTGCTCAGGCGAGCGGCGCGTACGCCTGCGCTCGCCAACGCAGCCTGCCATTGTGCGGCACCGGCGCCAGTCACACGCACCCGCAGGCTGCTGTCCAGGTTGAGGGCGCGGGCCAGCAGGGCGGCCCATTCAGGCTCGGGGGCCGCGGTCAGGTCGGGGAAGTCCAGTGCCCCTGCGTCACGCAACTCCCTGAGCAGAGTGCCTGGGGTAGGCAGTACCACACCCAATGGCGCTTCGGGGGCCAGGCGTTCAGCGTGCAAGGCCACGCGGCGATTGCCCCGCATCACGCAGTAAACCGCCACCAGGGTGTCTTGCTCCCCTGCCTCCTGGCGCATAAGCAAAAAGGCTTGCTGGTCATCGCTGCCCAGCAGGCGGGTGTTGGTCAGGATGTCGTTGGCCCACAGGTTGCTCTCACCGCACTCGCGGCCTTCACACCAAAACAACACTTGGTTGCCTTTGCCGCGCAGGGCCAGCCGGGCGGCGGTGAACGTATCGGCAGCGCTTCGGTCCGTGGGCAATTCCCAGGTGAAAGAAGATAACTCGCCACGCACCTGCAGGCGTGCGTCCATGCGCAAGGTGCCACCAATGCGCCGGGGCGGGCCTAATGGGTACAACCGCTCGGCAGGGCCGAGCGCCTGCTCGGCCAAGGGCTGGCTGTCGGCGGGTTGTAGCTGTTGCAGCGGGTAAGCACCGTCGGCGGCCAGGGCACTGGGCCCAGGCGACAGCGCGCCCAGCACCAGTAGCACGGCCAGACGGCTGGAAAGGCGGGGTGAAAACAGCATGTAGGACTCCCTGTGAACCGGCCAAGGGTCGGTAGTCCGCGCCGTCAAGTCAAGGCAAGGCGAGGAAACGATTGATACAGGCTGCTACGAGGCTGGCCCCGGCGTCGTCATCCAGGTGCAGATGATGGCCTCCAGGCAAATGGACCTGTTCGAAAGGCAGCTGTTCCAGCAACTCGGTATGCTTGGCCAGCACGCCCTCGGCCGCCACGACCAATAGCGTCGGGCATCGCACCTGCCGCACCAGTGCAAGGGCTGCCGCAGGCTCCAGCCTCATGGGCGTGGTAAGGGTCAGGCGATTATCGCTACGCCAGGTGAGCCTGCCCTGCTCTTGCATCAAGCCCCGCTCGGCCAGCAGGCTCGCGGCGCTTTCGCTGACCGCCAGCGTGCTGCGCGCCCGTGCCCGTGCCGCTTGAGCATGGTTTTCATACACCGGCTTGCGCCGACCAGCCTGGGCAAGCTGCTCACGCAACGCCTTGCCCAAACGCTGCGCCGGGTCGGTCGGCGCGCTGTCAGGGGGCACTACGCCTTCGATCAATGCCAGCCGCTCGATTCGCTCAGGCAGGGCAGCGGCCAATTGCGCGGCAATGATCGCGCCCATGGAATGCCCCAACAGGGAAAACCGTGCCCAGCCCAGTTGTTCGGCCACTTCAAGCACGTCCCTGGCATATTCCCATTGGGCGTAAAGGCTACCGGCCGGGCGGTGCCCAGACCACCCGTGGCCAGCCAAGTCCAGGGCCAGTACCCGCAGGCCCGGCAATTTTGGCAGCAACCTGGCAAAGCTGTTGGCGTTATCCAGCCAGCCATGCAACGCGATGACCGGCTGCCCGCTGGCCGGCCCGTGCATTTGCCCAGCCAGTTGGATATGGCCCAGGTCAAAGCACACCTCGCTCCAGCCGCTCATGACAGTAGCGCCTTGGCTTGCCAGCGACGCAGGATGCCACGGATCACTTCGGCGGTTTCCAGTGGGTGCTCCAAAGGGAACATATGCCCGCCCGGGACCTGCAAAAACTCACCTTGGGGTAGCCGCCTGACAGTACCTGCATGGTGGCGAAGCACCACTCGGCTACTGGCACCGGCAACTACCGCCACGGGCAACTTGAGTTTGTTTGGGCGCCCAGGGTTTGAGTGTGGCACGCTGCGATAGATGCGTATTTCGGTATCGGGGTCGAACGTCAGGCGCACTCCGTTGCCGCTCGGCTTAAGGCCGTGGGCCAAGTAAGCCTCCAGGCAGTCAGGGTCAAACCCTTGAAACAGCGCTTTGCCGCGAAAATACTCACGGGCCTGGGCCACGTTGTCGAAGTGTTCCCGGCGCCCCAGGGTACGCCCAGCCGGGGTAAGCCGGTCAATCAGGCCAAGACGCTTGGCCGCCCGTATCACCCATTGGTCCCGACTGCCCAACACTGGGGAATCCAGCATGATCACCCCTTGGTAACACTCAGGGTGGCGCAAGGCAGCATGCAAATGCAGCAGCCCCCCCAGAGAATGGCCCACGCCCCAAACCGGCACTGCTTGATCGCGCACGGCATGCAGCAGCTCATCGACCAGGGCCTTCCAGTTATCCCCCACCGGAAACCGTGGGTCGTGGCCGTGCCGAGGCAAGTGGCGCACGCTGAAGTCAGGCGCGAGCGCTTCAAGCAATTTGCCGTAGGTGGCCGAAGGAAAACCGTTGGCATGGGCGAAGAACAGCGTGTCTGGCATGGCAAGTGGCCCGTGATCACAGAGGGCCTGATTGTGGCCGCGCACCCTGGCAGGCCGCAACACGCGAATCGATCATCGAAGGCGACAGGTCAGCCATTCGCCGCAGTGCTCGCCGCCAGTGGCATAACCGCCACGGTCAGGCGAGAAATGCAGCACGGCTTGCCGTGGTCATCCACCAGGCGGATGTCCCACACATGGGTACTGCGGCCAATATGGACTGGGCGGGCCGTGGCGGTTACCCGGCCTTGGCGCACCGCGCGCAAGTGATTGGCGTTCACCTCTAGGCCCACGCAGTAAAAACGCTCGCGGTCGACGCACAGCATGCTGGCCATGGACCCTACCGTTTCGGCCAACACGACCGAAGCGCCGCCGTGTAGCAGGCCGAAGGGTTGGTGGGTGCGCGCATCCACTACCATGCTGGCCGTGAGGTAGTCCTCGCCCGCGGCTTCGAAGCGAATGTCCAGTACTTCGCCAATGGTGTGTTTGCTTCGCGCATTAAGCGCGTCCAGGTCTGGAGGGGTTTGCCATAGGTTCATCGTGAGCCCTTCAACTGGGGGTATGGCACAAACTGCGTAAGGTCATCAAGCCCGCCAAGGGCGCCGGGCCTTCGAGCCGCGCCAGGCTGGCGGTACCCATGGCGTAGGGGCTGGACCGCTCGCCCCGGTCCAGCAAACCTACCAACGCGCCCACCAGCGGCTGGTGGCTTACCACCAGCAGGTGCTCGGCATCGAGGTTGTCCAGCTCTGCAAGGGCGGTATCCGGGTCGCTGTCGGGGGTCAGCCAAGGCACGGTACGCATCTCCACGGCCTGGCTCAACGTGGCTAGCACGATCTGCGCGGTTTGCTGTGCCCGTACGTAAGGGCTTACCAGCATCAGGCTAAGCGGCTGATCAAGCAGTTGGCCAGCGCTACGCCGCACTTGCTCACGTCCTTGGGGGGTAAGCGCGCGGCTGGCATCGGTAGACGCCATATTGACTGCCTCGCCATGGCGAAGCACCCACAGCGTTCGGGTGGCCATCACAGCTTCGGCTCCTGGGGCGGCAGGGGCGGCTCGAGAGGCGTTGGCGCAACCGGCGTCACAGGTGTAACTGGCGTGATGACTGCCTCACCCTCGGCTGGCCGGGGTTCGGGCCAAGGCGCGAACGGCCAGGGTTTTTCTTCGGTATGGAAGCTGCCGAAGCGGCCAATCTGCGCCAAGTAGCGGCTGAGGCTGTCGCCAAAACTCATCAGCCCGGTGTTGGGCGTGGCATAGGCCAGGCGGTGGATCAGTTGTAACAGCACCAGCGCACCCAGCACGAACTGGGCGACCTGCCATACCAGCAGGAAAAGCGCCATCCACAGGATGCGCAGGGCGAGGGATTCTTGTTCCGGGCGATAACGCGGTGAAGTCATGATCAATCCTCAATCGAAACCACTGGCAGGGATGAAGTCCACATCGGTTTTGGGGTCGCCTCGCATCAACAGCTCGATGACCTGCTCCAGGGTACGCCCCTCGAACAAAATGGCATGTAACCCGGCTACCAATGGCATGTATACCTGCAATTGGTCAGCCCGGGCCTTGAGTACTTTAAGGGTATTGACCCCCTCGGCCACCTCGCCCAGGCGCGCGACCGCGACATCCAGGGTCAGCCCCTCGCCGAGCGCAAAGCCTACCTGGTAGTTGCGGCTTTTGGGGGAGGAACAAGTCACGATCAAGTCCCCTACCCCCGCCAGGCCCAGAAAGGTCATAGGGTTTGCGCCTTGACTGACGGCGAAGCGGGTCATTTCCGCCAGGGCACGGGTAATCAGCATGCTGCGAGTGTTTTCGCCCATATTCAGGGCAGCGGCTAGCCCGGCAATAATGGCGTAGACGTTTTTCAACGCGCCACCGAGTTCTACGCCAAAGCGATCGCTGCTGGCGTACACCCGGAACCTGCGCCCGTGTAGCGCGGCCTGCACCGCCTGGCACAGGCCTTCATCGACGCTGGCCACCACCGTGGCGGTCAGCGCGTGCTCAGCGATCTCCCGCGCCAGGTTGGGGCCTGACAGCACGCCCAGGCGCGCCCGCGGTGCAATTTCTTCAAGGATTTCGCTCATCAGCTTGAAGGTGTCGGCTTCGATGCCTTTGGTCAGGCTGACTAGCATCTTGCCCGCCAACACGTTTGCGTAGGGGGCCAGCACTGAGCGTAGCGCGCTTGAAGGCAGCGCCACGAACAACAACTCGCTATGGGCCAGTACCTGAGCCAGGGCGGTGGTCGGTTCCACGGCCGGGTGCAGCGCGATGCCTTTAAGGTAACGCGGGTTCTCCCGGCGGGTGCGCATGGCTTCGGCCTGATCAGGGTCGCGCATCCATTGCCGAACCTGGTGGCCGTTCTCGCCAAGCAGGTTCGCCACCGCGGTGCCAAAGCTACCCCCGCCAAGTACCGCGATCGGTTGCTGTGCAGACATAGAAACTTCCCTTCAACCTTAATAGGCGGACCGTCATTATACGGAGCGATACTTGCAGAGCCAGCCCTGCCATGGCCCCAGAGGGCGACAAGAGGTGCGCCGAAGGTCTGGAATTGTTGGGCATCCCGAGTAAGATGCCCGCTTCCTTTATCAATGCCATTAAACAGCGATCAGTATGCCGTACCCTTCTCAGCGTCGAGCCTTCGCCTCTTGAACCTTAGATGGAGCGGAGATATCCATGCCCGCACTCAGATCATCAGCCTGGGCCCTGCCCTGCTGCTGACCCTGCTGCTGATTTGCTTCTTCACCTTCGTGAGGATTCAAGACCTACGCCAGGAAATGACCCACACCGGCCAACTGATCGCGAACCAACTGGCTCCAGCGGCTGAATATGGGGTATTGGCCAACAACACCGAGGTGCTTGATGGGCTGCTGCGCGCCACCCTTAGCATTCCCCATGTGCGCTTCCTCGAAGTGCAAAACCGGGACGACGATATCGTCATCTACCTGGAGCAGCCGGCGGGCGGGAGCGCCTCGGTCACGCCCGCGCAGGTATTCCAGGCCCCGATACGGCTGCAGCGCTTCAGTAATGGCGGCAAGCTCGAACCCAGCGCTCAGACCAAGACGCACCCAGACGATTACCTCGGGCGGGTGGTGGTGGGTATGTCCGATGATGCCTTTAACCAGCGTCAGCAGGAAATTCTGATCAAGGCCGGCGTATTGGCCTTGTTTACCCTGGCGGTTACCTTTCTGATGGCACGGCGCTTGTCACGAGGGCTGTCGCAGCCGATTCGCAACATGGGCGCGGCGGTCAAGGCCATTCGCCGTGGGGATTTCAAAGCCACGTTGCCGGTTGAGAACGACAGCGAACTCGGCGCCCTGGCTCAGCACATCAACGACCTGGCCCAAGGGCTGGAGCAGGCCAGCCGGGAGCAACGGGACGCAATGCAGCAGTTGATCCAGACCCGTGAAGAGGCCGAGCGCGCCAACAGCGCCAAGACCGAGTTCCTGGCGATGATGAGCCACGAGCTGCGTACCCCCATGAACGGCGTGCTAGGCATGCTGCAGTTGCTCGAAACCACCCCTCTCACTGAAGAACAGCACGAATATGCGGTGCTGGCGACACAGTCCACCGAGCATCTGCTCAAAGTGATCAACGACATTCTGGACTTCTCTCGCATCGAGCGCACCGGGCTTGAGCTCGAGCATATTCCCTTCAGCCTGGGGGACCTGTTCGCCGAGTGCGCGCACTCCTTCCAGCACAGCGCCCAGCAGCGTGGGCTGGGCCTGGCACTTGAGCAACCGGAAGGTTTCCAGCGCTGGGAGGTGCTTGGCGACCCTACCCGCATCCGCCAGATTTTAGTGAACCTGATCGGCAATGCGCTTAAATTCACGGAACGAGGCGGGGTGCGTATCGAGCCTGCCTGCCAGGTGCTGGACGACCGGCTGATCTGGTTGACCTGCACCGTGGCCGACACCGGCATTGGCATTGCCCCCGACGAACTCGAACGCATGTTCGTAGCCTTCCAGCAAGCGGATAGCTCCATCTCCAGGCGCTATGGTGGCACCGGCCTGGGCCTGCCGATCGCCCGCAACCTGGCTGAGCGCATGGGCGGCACCTTGCGTGCACATAGCCAGGAAGGGAAAGGCTCTGTGTTCACCCTGGAAATGCCCTTGGCGCTGAGCCAAAGCCCAGTAGCGATCAAGGTAAAAGGCACTCCGGCACCGCGAACCAACGTGCCGACCGATGGTCAGAATCACCACGTATTATTGGTCGAAGACAATCCCGTCAACCAGACGGTCATTGAGGCCATGCTACGCAGCTTGGGCTATGAGGTGAGCGTGGTCGGTGATGGTGCGCAGGCAGTGGACCGGGTGCGCGAACAGGGTTTCGCCGCGGTGCTGATGGACTGCCGCTTGCCCATCGTCGATGGCTATGAAAGTACCCGGCGGATTCGCCGACTGGGCGGTTGCGACAGCCTGCCCATTATTGCGTTGACGGCCAATGCACTGCTCGGTGATCGTGAGGCCTGCCTGGAAGCGGGCATGAACGACTACTTGGCCAAGCCGTTCAAGCGTGCCGACCTTCAACAGTTGCTACAGCACTGGCTGGCGTAAGCACGCATGCATCGCCCTGCAAACCCGCACGTATCGGTGGTACAGTGCTGCGGCTTCGCGGGGGCTGAGGCCCGGCGCGGGCGCATATTCGAACAGGACAGGTACCGAAGGGGGCCATTCCTGTGACTTTAACCACGACACCATAGTCTATGACTAGGCTGCCGGCCTGGGGAAAGTTGCCCCTATTTTTGCCGGCCGGGATGATTTGCCCCCTGCCCTGCAGGGACCCATTGAGGAGCTCGCATGACCAAACAACACGCCTTTACTCGGGAAGACCTGCTGCGCTGCGGTCGCGGCGAGCTGTTCGGCCCAGGTAACGCGCAATTGCCCGCCCCGAATATGCTGATGGTAGATCGCATTACTCATATCAGCGAGGAAGGCGGCAAATTCGGCAAGGGTGAGTTGGTCGCCGAGCTGGACATCAACCCAGACCTCTGGTTCTTCGCCTGCCATTTCGAAGGGGACCCTGTCATGCCCGGCTGCCTGGGCCTTGATGCCATGTGGCAGCTGGTCGGCTTCTTCCTCGGTTGGCAAGGCCTGCCAGGGCGCGGGCGCGCACTGGGTTCAGGCGAGGTCAAATTCTTCGGCCAGGTATTGCCTACCGCGAAGAAGGTGACCTACAACATTCATATCAAGCGCGTCCTCAAAGGCAAGCTGAACATGGCCATCGCCGACGGTTCGGTCAGCGTCGACGGACGCGAGATCTATACCGCCGAAGGCCTCCGGGTCGGCGTTTTCACGTCCACTGACAACTTCTAAGGGTTATTCGCATGCGCCGCGTCGTTATCACGGGTCTAGGCATCGTTTCATGCCTGGGCAATGACAAAGACACCGTTTCCGCCAACCTGCGCGCAAACCGCCCCGGCATCCGCTTCAACCCGGAATACGCCGAAATGGGCCTACGCAGCCAGGTATCCGGCTCTGTCGACCTCAAGCTCGAAGAGCTGATCGACCGCAAGGTGTACCGCTTCGTGGGTCATGCCGCCGCCTATGCCTATCTGGCGATGCAGCAGGCTATCACCGACTCTGGCCTGAGCGAAGATCAGGTGTCCAACCCGCGTACGGGACTTATCGCCGGCTCTGGCGGAGCCTCGACCCTGAACCAGATGGAAGCCCTGGACATCCTTCGCGAGAAGGGCGTAAAGCGCGTTGGCCCCTATCGGGTCACGCGCACCATGAGCAGCACGGTCTCTGCGTGCCTGGCCACCCCTTTCAAGATCAAGGGGCTGAACTACTCGATCGCCTCGGCGTGCGCTACCAGCGCCCATTGCATCGGCGCGGCCATGGAGCAGATCCAGCTGGGCAAGCAGGATGTCGTGTTCGCCGGCGGCGGTGAGGAAGAGCACTGGACTCAGTCCTTCCTTTTCGACGCCATGGGCGCGCTCTCCTCCCAGTACAACGAAACGCCTGAAAAAGCCTCCCGGGCCTATGACGCCAAACGCGATGGTTTCGTGATCGCTGGCGGCGGCGGCATGGTGGTGGTCGAAGAGCTCGAACACGCCCTGGCCCGTGGCGCCAAGATCTACGCCGAAATCGTAGGCTACGGTGCCACCTCCGACGGCTACGACATGGTGGCGCCAAGCGGCGAGGGCGCTATCCGCTGCATGGAGCAGGCGCTGGCTACCGTTGATACGCCTATCGATTACCTAAACACCCACGGCACGTCCACGCCGGTGGGCGACGTTGCGGAAATCCGTGGCATACGCGAAGTATTCAAAGACAAGGCACCCGCCATCAGCTCTACCAAGAGCCTGTCTGGCCACTCCCTGGGCGCCGCGGGCGTGCACGAAGCCATTTACTGCATGCTGATGATGGAAGGCAACTTCATGGCCGGTTCGGCCAACATCGACGAGCTGGACCCAGCAGTGGCTGATATGCCGATCCTGCTAGAAACCCGCGAGAACGTGCAGCTCAACACAGTGATGAGCAACAGCTTCGGCTTTGGCGGCACTAACGCCACGCTGGTGCTCAAGCGCTGGGAAGGTAAGTAAGCTTCACGCTTCAAGTAACAGCGTATCAAGGCGGCGCTCTGCATAAGGCGCCGTTTTTTTTTGCGCTGGAATATCCGTCGGCTACAGGGTATATCTTGCCCTTGTAGCAGCCTGGCCGTGCCACCGTATTGAACCTGGTCGCGAGCAAGCTCGGCTGCTACTCCCCTATACTATGGAGCCCAAATGGCAATCGTACGTGTGATTACTCCGCGAGAGGAACAGGTCGGTGGCCAATCCATTCTGCGCGCCTTGCCTTCTACCCGGTGCCGTAGTGTTGGGCCCTTTGTATTCTTCGATTACCTTCTGCCCCACGACTACCCGCCAGGGCAAGGTCTGGACCTTCCCCCACACCCCCACATTGGGTTATCGACCCTGACCTACCTGTTCGAAGGTCAACTGCTGCACAAAGACAGCTTGGGCTCAGAGGCACGGGTACGGCCTGGGGGCCTGAGCTGGATGACCGCAGGCAGCGCCATTGCCCATATAGAGCGTACGCCAGAGGCGCTGATACAAACCGGTAGCCGATTGCATGGCTTACAGGCCTGGCTGGCCATGCCTAAAGACGAAGAGCAAGGCGAGCCGGACTACCAGTATTTTGAGCCGGATGAGTTGCCTTCCCATAACGCCGAGGGTGTAAGCATCAGGCTGCTGGCCGGGCACGGCTTTCGCTTGATAGCGCCTGCGCCCGTGCTCTCCCCTACCCTTTACGCCCTCGTGGATATGCTGCCCAACAGCACGCTGTTGATGCCTGACGAGCATGCAGAGAGGGCTGTTTTCTTGATCTCAGGCGAGGCCCGGCTGGGCGCGGAGCCATTGCAAACGCATAGGTTGGCAGTACTTGAGCCCGGAGCAGCGATGGCCTTAAACAGCGGCGAAGGCGCAAGGCTGGTGCTGCTGGGCGGTGCGCCACTGGACGGCGGCACGCGGCGGATGAGCTGGAACTTTGTCAGCACCGATCAACAGTTGATCGAGAAAGCGCGAGCGAGCTGGGCCAACGGGGACTGGCCACAGGTACCGGGCGAGGCCGGGCGCATAGCGCTACCCGGCACTGCCTCAGAGGATTAGATCACTGGCTTGAATACTTCGCTGAGCAGGTTGTGCATGGCCTGGAAGGCGCGATCCGAGACGGTTTTGTTGTACATCTGCTTGCCGGGGTTGTTGGCTTGCGGGTCGGTGAAGGAGTGGTAGGCACCGCCGTAGCTGATCAACTGCCAATCTACCTTGGCTGCGTTCATTTCTTCGACAAAGGCCGGTAGCTGCTCTTTAGGCACCAGCGGATCGGCATCGCCATGCATGACCAGCACCGCGCCCTTGATGTTATTGGCATCGGCTGGGTTAGGGGTATCCAAGGTGCCGTGGAAAGAGACCGCAGCCTTGAGGGGGGCGCCGTCACGGGCCAGCTCCAAGGCACAACAGCCGCCGAAGCAGAAGCCGAAGCTTGCCAGGTTGGCGCTGTCTACGGTGGCGAAGGATTGCTCGGTCAATTGCTTGAGCGCGCCTTGCATACGGGTACGCAGCAGTGCGCGATCATTCTTCAAGGGCATCATGGCCGCCAGCGCACTGTCAGCGTCGGTGGGGCGTACGGTTTTACCGTACAGGTCCACTACCAGTACCACATAGCCCTGGGACGCGACTGCCTGGGCGATACGTTCGGCGCCTTCGGACACGCCCATCCAATTAGGCGCCATGACCAAGCCAGGGCGCGGGGATTTGATATCGGCATCGAAAACCAAGCGGCTTTCGAATTCGGTGCCGTTCACGCTGTAGCCCAGCGATTCAACCGTGATAGTGCCCATTACGTGCTCCTGATGGTCCGAACTCAATAAAAAAGCCCGCCGAAGCGGGCCTTTCGCCTACAAACGTTAGACTGACAACTCTATCAGCAGCTTGTTCAGGCGTCGTACGTAAGCGGCAGGGTCCTTGAGCGTATCCCCCGCAGACAACGCTGCCTGGTCGAACAGGATGTGCGCGAAGTCGCCGAAGCGGTCTTCATCCGGTTCATAATCGAGCTTGTCGATCAGCGGGTGCGCAGGGTTGAACTCGAAGATAGGCTTGGTATCCGGCACCTTTTGCCCGCTGGCTTCGAGAATCTGGCGCATCTGCAAGCCCATGTCGTGTTCGCCGATGGCCAAGATCGCTGGCGAGTCGGTCAAGCGGTGGGACACACGGACTTCGCTGACGCTGTCGCCCAAGGCGGCTTTCAGGCGCTCTACCAAGCCTTCTTTATCCTTGGCAATCGCTTCCTGGGCCTGCTTGTCTTCTTCGCTGTCCAGCTTGCCCAGGTCCAGGTCGCCACGGGCAACGTCGACGAAGGCCTTGCCATCGAACTCGCTCAAGTAGCTCATCAGCCATTCATCGATGCGGTCGGTCAGCAGCAGTACCTCGATGCCTTTCTTACGGAAGACTTCCAAGTGCGGGCTGTTCTTGACCTGGGCATAGCTGTCGCCAGTGAGGTAGTACAGCTTGTCCTGCCCTTCCTTGGCACGCGCCAAGTAGTCAGCCAGTGATACACTTTGCTCGCCACTGTCGTCATGGGTGGAAGAGAAGCGCAGCAGGCCGGCAATTTTCTCTTTGTTGGCAAAGTCCTCGGCAGGGCCTTCCTTAAGAACCTGGCCGAAGTTCTTCCAGAACGCTTTGTACTGTTCAGGCTCGTTCTTGGCGAGTTTTTCCAGCATGTCCAGCACACGCTTGGTCAGGGCCGATTTCATCGAATCGATGATCGGGTCCTTCTGCAGGATCTCCCGGGACACGTTCAAGGACAGGTCGTTGGAATCCACCACGCCTTTGATGAAGCGCAAATACAGCGGCAGGAAGGACTCGGCCTGATCCATGATGAACACGCGCTGCACGTACAGCTTCAGGCCGCGAGGCGCTTCGCGATGGTACAGGTCGAACGGTGCGCGGGCAGGCACGTACAGCAGCGAATTGTACTCCAGCTTGCCTTCGACCTTATTATGGCTCCAGCTCAGTGGGTTCTCGAAGTCGTGGGAGATATGCTTGTAGAACTCCTGATATTCCTCGTCCTTGATGTCGGTACGAGGGCGGGTCCACAGGGCGCTGGCACGGTTAACCGTTTCCCAGCCCGGCTCAGGCGCTTCTTCGCCTTCAGCGGCGGCCTGCTCCTTGGGTAGCTCGATCGGCAACGCGATGTGGTCGGAGTACTTCTTGATCACATTGCGCAGGCGCCAGCCATCGGCGAACTCGTTTTCCTCGGCCTTGAGGTGCAATACGATGCGGGTACCCCGCTCGGCCTTCTCTACGGTGGCGACTTCGAACTCGCCTTCGCCACGGGAAGACCACCGCACGCCTTCGCTGGCGGGCGCGCCAGCACGGCGGCTGAACACTTCTACCTGATCGGCGACGATAAAGGCTGAGTAGAAGCCCACGCCGAACTGGCCAATCAAGTGCGAGTCTTTTTTCTGGTCGCCGGTAAGGTTCTTCATGAAGTCCGCGGTACCGGACTTGGCAATGGTGCCCAAGTGCGCGATCACCTCTTCGCGGCTCATGCCGATGCCGTTGTCTTCGATGGTCACGGTATTGGCGTCTTTGTCGAAGCTCACGCGGATCTTGAGCTCGGCGCCCCCCTCCAGCAGCTCCGGGCGTGCCAGGGCTTCGAAGCGAAGCTTGTCGACGGCGTCCGATGCGTTGGAGATCAACTCCCGCAGGAAGATTTCCTTGTTGGAATACAGGGAATGAATCATGAGGTGCAACAGCTGTTTCACCTCGGTCTGGAAGCCCAGGGTTTCCTTTTGAGTTTCCACACTCATCGTCTTCAAACTCCAATGTTGATGGCACAAGCCGCGTGGCGGCGCGTCTGCCCGGCTAAGGGCGGGATGTGCAGCAGATGGGGGCGGGAGAAGGGATTTCAAGTCTAGGGAGGCTGTTGCAGGTCCGCGTAGTGATAGGAGGAACTTAACAGAGTCCGCTGCGCTCGAAGCCACGTGATCACAATCCATAAGGAGAAACACCCCATGCAAAAGACTTTCGCTTATGCCTTGATGTTGGCCGCCACCCTTGGCCTGGCTGCCTGCGACAACGCTTCTGACAAGGCTCAAGACGCCAAGGACCATAAAGAAAACGCTCAAGAGCACATGGACAAAGCTCAAGACCAGATGAACGACGCTGCCAAGGAAAACGCCAAGGCTAACCAGGACGCTGCTGATGCTCAGCAAAAAGCGGCCCAGGAAAGCACCCCGGCCAATGGCACTGCTCCTGCTACCGCTACGCCCAAGCAGTAAGGCGCCTCTGCGCGCGGCTCAGCCCCTTGCGGCTTAACCCCATCGCGCTACGCCCTGTAACCCGGCTTGTCACGCTCACGCGACGGCCGGGCTTTACTTAGAAGTACTTCCTCTTTCAATTCCCCCTCACTGAACGTACTCAACGCTTGTTGAACCAAGTTGGGTGCAGTATCGGAAAGTGCATCTTCAGCCAATCCACGAAGGCCTCTACCTGGGGCGCGAGATGACTGCGGCTGGGATACAGCACTGACACTAAACCAGGCTTTGGGCGAAACGCCTCAAGCACTTCAACCAAGTCGCCATTGGCTAATAATCTTTCGACGGTGATACCGGGCGCCTGAACGATGCCAAAGCCCGCGACCCCGCATTGAACGTAGGCGTTGGATTCATTCACGGCGATGCCGCCGCAGGGTATATGAGGGCACTCTTCCCCTTGTACCGTGAAGTGCCATGGCAACGGCCGGTTGGTTTGTCCAGACAAGAAACTCACGCATCGATGCTCTGCCAACGCCTCTAGCGTGTTCGGCACGCCGTATGCTTGAAGGTAGCTTTCAGACGCGCAGGTTACCATGGTTGCAGTGCCGATTTCCCTGACCACCATACTCGAATCCGGTAGCTGGCCTATTCGTAATACACAGTCCACACCCTCGCCTACCAGGTCCACTCTGCGGTCAGTCACCCCAAGGGATAACTCGATATCTGGAAAGGCCTCGGTAAATTTTTTGAGGCTCGCGATAAAACCAGGCTGGGAAAACGCAGTGGGTATATCAACACGCAGCCGACCCCGTAAACGGGCGCCGCTTGGGTCGAACATGGAAGTGGCTGCCGCTACGGTGGCTAGAATTTCCTTGACCCGTTCATAGAACCTTTCCCCCTCCGCGGTGAGTTTGACGTTGCGGGTGGTGCGCTGAAACAGGCGAACGCCAAGCGAGGCTTCCAATTCCTGGATAGTGCGGGTCACGTGCGGGCGGCCAATCTGTAGCGCCTGCGCAACCTTTGTAAAACTGCCAAGCTCGGCCAGCCTGGCGAACACCTGCATCGCTTGAAGCAGTTCCACAGGTATCGCCTTTTGCATCGCCTGGTTGATTGTTGCCTTGCAGCATAACAATGCTGTGGGTTTGAGCGCATTTATCTTCTACCGAAAATCCTCAACAATGGCCGCCACTTGAAGCGGGTTATGGCCCGCATTGCCTATGTGCGGAGAGTAATGATGAAAGCATGGCTACTGAACGATTTTGGTTTGAACAACCTGATACAAGGCGAAGCCGAAACACCGGTGCCCAAGGCAGGGGAACTGCTGGTCAAGGTAGGCGCGGTATCGCTTAATTTCCGTGACAAGGCAATCGTTGACGGTATCTACGAGCCCCATACCGTGCCCAAGCCGCTGATCCCGGTCAGCGATGCGGCAGGTACCGTGGTAGCCGTGGGCGAAGGCGTTAGCCGCTTCACGGTGGGCGACCGCGTTAACTCGCACCTGTACTCACGCTGGCTCGATGGCATGCCTGGGCCGGACGAACCCGACTATTGCTTTGGCTCGCCGCTGCCCGGTGGCCTTGCCGAGTACATGATCATCCACGAAGACAGCGCAGTGGCTGCGCCTGACACCATGTCCGACGAACAGGCCTCCACACTGCCTATCGCCGCGCTGACCGCCTGGTATGCGCTGGTGGATTTTGGCCAGGTCAGCGCTGGCCAGACCGTACTGGTACAGGGCTCAGGGGGCGTTTCTGTTTTCGCGGCACAAATTGCGACCGCGATGGGCGCCAAAGTGATCGCGACCTCCAGCCAGGACGCTAACCTGGAGGCGTTGAAAAAGCTGGGGGCCGTTGCCGGCGTGAACTATCGCACTACGCCAGCCTGGGCCGAGGCAGTACTCAAGCTTACTGAAGGCAAAGGCGTGGATCTTCTACTGGATGTGGCAGGTGGGGATGGCATCAACCAATCTATCGCGGCTACGAAGGTCGGCGGCCGGATCGCCCAGATCGGCTTTTTGACCGGGCAAACGTCTGCGGTCAACCTGATGCCAATGATTTTCCGGCAAACCACGATCCGCGGCATCGCCGTTGCCCCACGTTCTTCATTCGACCGTATGAACGCCTTTTTGAATGAGCACAAGATTCGCCCGGTGATCGACCATGTGTACCCTTTCGAGCAAGCACGCCAAGCGTATGAACACCTGGCCAGGGGCCCCTTTGGCAAGGTAGTGATCAAAGTGTCTTAAAACGCTGCCTCAGGCATTAAAAAAGGCCCTGTAATGAGACAGGGCCTTTTATTGTTACCAAGCGCTAGACCTGAGAATGCGACACCCGGCGCATTAGCAGGCGGTCACAGGCCATGGCAACCACCAAGGTGGCTACCGCTGGGATCAGCCAGGCCAGGTTCTGACGACTGAGCGGCAAGTCAGCCAGGGCGGCAGGCAGGTGCGCGGCCCAGGGTGTGGCCTTGAAAGCATCGATGCAGCCGAACAACAGCGCCACTAAGGCCACAGGCGCGACCACCCTGACCGGCGAGCGCCAGAGGTTCTGTACGAAACTCAGCGCCACCAGAACGATGCAGGGTGGGTAGATCGCGGTAAGAATAGGGATCGACACCTGGATCAACCGCGTCAGGCCCAGGTTGGATACCAGCAGGGAAAAGCCTGCCAGCACCAGCACCAGCGTTCGGTAGGACACTGGCAACAGGCTGCTAAAGTACTCCGCGCAGGCACAGGTAAGCCCCACCGCGGTCACCAGGCAGGCCAGGGAAATCAGCACGGCAAGGAACATGCTGCCCAGGTCGCCGAAGGTGTGTTGCACATAAGCATGCAGTACCTGCGCACCGTTATTGGCGCCCGCGGCGATGGCGTGGCTACCCGCGCCAAGGCGAAACAGGCTGATGTACACCAGCACCAGGCCAACGCCTGCGATCAAGCCTGCAATCACCGCGTAACGGGTAACCAGCTGCGGGGATTCAATGCCCCGCGAGCGTATGGCATTGACGATCACGATCCCGAACACCAGCGCGCCCAGGGTATCCATGGTCAGGTAGCCATTGATGAACCCCAGCGAAAAGGGCGCCGCGTGGTACTCGGCAGTGGCTTGCCCGACAGGGCCGGCAGGCAGCATGAATGCCGCCACACCCAGCGCTGCCAAGGCGAGTATCTTCAGCGGTGCCAGGAAACGCCCTACGGTATCAAGGAGCTTGCCAGGGTACAGCGACACTATGGCCACCACGATGAAATACACCAGGCTGTAGATAAACAGCGGCAACGGCCCGTCGCCGGTCAGTGGCGCAACCCCTACGGTGAAGGACACCGTGGCGGTGCGTGGGGTCGCGAACAGCGGGCCCACCGCCAGGTAGCACACCACCGCCAGCAATACACCCGCCACACGCCCTAGCGGGCTGCTAAGGGCATCAATACTACCGCCCACCTTGGCCAGGGCAACTACTGTTAACACAGGCAGGCCAACGGCGGTTACCAAAAAGCCCAGCGCGGCCAGCCATACGTCCGGGCCGGCCTGCAAACCGACGATTGGTGGGAAGATGATGTTGCCAGCGCCCACGAAGAGGGCGAATGTCATAAAACCAAGCGCCAGGATATCCTGGCCTTTAAGCACTTTCATGTAAGAGACCATACTGCTGCAAACGAGAGAAGGGGAGTTTCCCGTAGGGTCTGGGGAAGGGGTGCCGCCGGGTAAGGCAGCCAGCTTTCACAAGCCTTCGTGGGGCTCCGAAAGGGGGCGAAGGATAGCGAAAATACCCGGTCATTGCACCTTCAAGGTGCAATGACGCGACCAGCGCACCCCCTCTACCCCAGGCTTGGCTGGTAAATTTTTACCCTGTGTAAAACTCCTTCTGCAAAGCTGGGTCTATGCTTGCAGATACTTGCGCCGCACCGCTCGGAGGATTCAACCATGGCAGTTCAAATGGTGGCCCAGTTTCATGCTCGGGACGCCGAAGGGCGCGTGTACCCAGTTCACGCGTTTCAAGAAACAGGCCTGTCACCCGACGGCACCTTGGCAGAAGGCTCACCGCTGACCTACAAGCTGGCGATCGGTGACCGGGTAAGCTACTTGGGTGATGATCGTTTCATGCTGGTGCAAAGCGGTATCGAGATCATTCGCGAGCCTCGCACCGTTCCCGCCCCTACCGCCGCTCCCGCTGCCTAATGGCGGGCAACGCATCTTCGCGAGCTGCGCTCGCTCCTACAGGCGATTAGCGCTCCTTCAGACCAGTCGGCGTCGCGTGTCCGCTCGCAAACACGTGGTGATGTTTCATATGTCGTAGGAGCCAGCAAGGCTGGCGAACAGGGCATTCGCGAGCTGTGCTCGCCCCTACAGGTCTACCCACAAAGCCGCCGCGCCACTGGCCTTGGCAATTCGTTCAAGGTGCGCGGCATGAGCGGCCCGCTCGACTTCGGTCGCTACCACGACCCGCCCACGCCGGGTACTTGGCAACCGACGGACCTGGCTGACTTCTTCGCTGCCACCATTATCGTTTTCATTATGACCGGCCAAGGACAGGCTGGTCTGCCCTCCCGTCATGGCCAGGTATACATCTGCCAGCAACTCGGCATCGAGCAGTGCCCCGTGGAGGGTACGCTCGCTCAGGTCGATACCGTAGCGCTTGCACAAGGCATCGAGGCTGTTGCGCTGGCCGGGGTGACGCGCTCGCGCCAGGCCCAGGGAGTCGACGATGGTGCAGTATTGGCTCAGGTCGGCCCGGTCGGCCTGGCCGAGTAGAGAAAATTCGTTGTTGAGAAAGCCCACGTCAAACGCAGCGTTATGAATCACCAGGGTGGCGCCTTGGATGTAGTCATAAAACTCGTCGGCGACGTCGGCAAAGCGAGGCTTGTCCCGAAGAAATTCGGAGGTGATGCCGTGAACGCCAATGGCGCCCTCGTCGCTTTCTCGATCAGGCTGGAGGTAGAGATGGAAGTTACGGCCAGTGAAACGGCGGCCTATTACTTCCACACAGCCGATTTCCAGAACGCGGTGACCATCGGTGACCGGCATACCCGTGGTTTCGGTATCCAGCATGATGATCCGCGTGGCGGTGGTAGGCTGGCTCATGGCGCCACCTTCTGGCGCAGGCCGCGCACGTCGTCCACGCCCCGATTGGCCAGTGCATCGGCGCGCTCGTTACCTGGGTGGCCGTTGTGCCCACGTACCCACTGCCAGCTCACGGTATGACGACCGACCTGGGCGTCCAACGCCTGCCATAGGTCCGCGTTCTTCACAGGCTCGCGGGCGGCAGTCTTCCAACCACGCTTCTTCCAGTTGGGCATCCATTGCTGGACCCCTTTCATAACGTATTCGGAGTCAGTGACCAGGTTGACCTGACAGGGGCGTTTGAGCTCCTCCAATGCCCGAATGGCCGCGGTAAGCTCCATGCGGTTATTGGTGGTAGTGGTTTCGCCCCCCCACAGTTCTTTCTCCACGCCTTTGTATACCAGCAGCGCACCCCAGCCGCCGGGCCCAGGGTTGCCCTTGCAGGCACCGTCGGTGTAAACGTCTATGACTTCGCTCATTGATTGACCTGTATCGGAAACACAACCTTGCTCAGGCTTGCCTACTAAAAGCGGTGCTTTGTGCCTAGGGTACGCGCCTGCCTACTGGCCGCCGTCTCGCCGGTTGAGCTTGGCCAAGGGCAAAGGCAGCAACTTGCCCATGGGCTCGCGGCGTGGTTGACGCAGCGGTCGCAGGCCTACCACCAGCTTGCGTGCCACTAACACATAGAAGCCGCCGCCAGCACTTTGCCACTGGCCGGCAACGCGCTCCCACCCGGCCATGCGGGCCTGCCAGGCCGGCGAGGCAAGCGGCGGACAATAGCACCCGAAGCGCTTTTTCTCCAGCGCGAAGCCCAGCAGGTTCAGCCAGTCCCCTACCCTGGAGGCGGAGATGCAACGGGCCTTGCCCAGGGCCCCGCTGGCGAAGGCGTGCCGGGCGCCCCAGGGGCTCCAAGGGTTGATACCCACGATAACCAAATGCCCACCAGGCCGTACGGCATGTGCGGCTTCGCGTAGCAACCCATGGGGCGAGAGGGAGAAATCCAGCCCATGCTGCAGCACAACCAGGTCCGCGGCATGTTCGCCCAAAGGCCAGGCTTGCTCCTCGCAGGCGATTTGCACCCCTGGAAAGGGCGCGCCTATGCGCACATGATGCTGAATGCGTGCCGCCATGGGCGGGGCATCGGCATGGGGGCCATAGTGCACCAGGTAGCCGCCGAAGAATTTTTCCAGTTCGGCGCAGAGTACACGGTGCTCCTCGCGCAACAACAGCTGGCCCAATGGCCCGTCGAACCATTCCCTGGCCTGGCCAATAAGCTCGACCCAGCGCGGGTCGGCCTGTGCGAATGGCGTATCTGTCATTGCCGCTCCTTCCGGGTTCTCCCCAGGATCATCCGCGCCTAAGATAGCGTATATCCCAAGCCTATCGGAAACCAGCATGATACAGATCAGCGCCCTGCCAGCATTCTCGGATAACTACATCTGGATGCTAAGCGACGAAACAACTCGCCGTTGCGCGGTGGTCGACCCAGGCGATGCTGCCCCGGTGGAGCGCTGGCTGGATGAACGGCCCGGTTGGGTGCTAGAGCACATTCTGGTAACCCATCACCATCACGACCATACCGGCGGTGTACTGGCCTTGAAGCAACGCACAGGGGCCACGGTGGTGGGGCCTGCCGACGAAGCCATTCCTGGCCTGGACCAGCCGCTGGTCGACGGGGGCTACCTGGTCGTGCTGGGGCTGGGCCTGAAGGTGCTGCGCGTCCCTGGCCATACCGCCGGGCACATAGCCTTTGCCCATCAAGGCGCTGATCAACCGCTGGTGTTCAGCGGAGATACCCTCTTCGCGGGCGGTTGCGGGCGGCTGTTCGAAGGCACGCCCGAGCAGATGCACGCCTCGCTCTGCAAGCTTGCCTCCCTGACCGACGAAACGCAGGTGTACTGTGCCCACGAATACACCCTGAGCAACCTGCGCTTCGCCCAGGCGGTAGAGCCCGGCAATACGGCCCTGGCCGAGCGCCTGGCCGAGGTGAACGCGAAGCGGGAACGCAATGAGATCACCCTGCCCAGTACCCTGGCCCTGGAAAAGGCTACTAACCCCTTTTTACGGGTTGCTGAAACATCCATTAAAGAAAAATTGCAGCAGCGTGAAGGCCTGCAACTGACCGGCGAGGCCGCTGTATTCAAGGCGTTGCGCGCCTGGAAAGACCATTTTTAAAAAGGGCTGGAAAGGCACGGCGGATTTTCAAAGGTTGACCCACCTACCCCCCGTTCCTAGAATCCCCGCACCTTTTTGCTCGGACAAGCCCTTCACCAATGTCATCTTCCACTTCCCGCATGCCCTCCTCCCGCGCCCTCACCCGGCTTGGTCAGGCAATCGCCCTGGCCATGTCCGCCGCGCTGGTGGGGTGCCAAAGCGCGGCCCACGTGGAAGACAGCCCCGCCCCGGCGCGCGCTTCCGCAGTGATCAAACGGGTCAAGCCCAAGCCGATCTTCCAGGTGGCGCACAACAAAGAACAGCCCCAGGACTTGTGGACTCGCATGCGCGATGGCTTCCAACTGCAAGACGGCATAGACGTCAACCCGCGGGTGGAGCAGCAGCGGCTGTGGTTCGTCAGCAACCCTCAATTCCTGCTCAGCTCGGCCGACCGTGGCAGCCTCTACTTGCACTACATCGTCGAGCGCCTGGAAGAGCGCAACATGCCGCTGGAACTGGCCTTGCTGCCGGTCATCGAAAGCGCCTACAACCCCATGGCGCTGTCCCGCGCCAACGCAGTGGGGCTGTGGCAGTTTATCCCGTCCACCGGGCGTTACTTCAACCTGCGTCAGACCAACCTGTACGACGGTCGCCAGGACGTAACCGCTTCCACCACTGCTGCCCTGGACTACCTCACCAAGCTTCATGACATGTTCAATGGCGACTGGCTACTTGCGCTAGCGGCCTACAATGCTGGCGAAGGTACGGTTAGCCGAGCCATCGAACGCAATGAAAAACTTGGCCTGCCCACCGACTATTGGAACCTGCCACTGCCCCAGGAAACCCGCGACTACGTGCCCAAGTTGCTGGCCCTTACAGAGGTGGTGTCCTCGCCCCAGGCTTATGGCCTGGATCTGGAGCCCATCGCCAACGAGCCCTATTTCAAGGTGGTGGAGATCAACCAGCGGCTGGACCTGGCCCGCGTGGCCGCACTGGCCGATATCGACGAGGACGAGCTGTACCAGCTCAACCCTGCCTTCAAGAAGCGCGTAACCCTGGATCGTCCACAGCACTTGCTGGTGCCCACTGCCAAGGCGCAGCTGCTGGCCGATAGCCTGTCGTCCATGAACCCCGAGCAACTGCTGACCTTGCGCCCGCGCCAGCAGGTGTTCGAGCAGGTAGCAAGCGTGGCCCCCGCGCCGCGGCGAGCCTACCGTGTACGTTCGGGCGACAACCTTACCTCCATCGCCAAGGCCAACAAGGTCAGTGTGAGCGACCTGCAGCGCTGGAACCGGCTCACCGGTAAGCGCCTGAAGACCGGCCAGATGCTGGTAATGCAAGGTGGAGCCCAAGCGAACAAGGCCAGCCCCACCGAGACTGCCAGCGCCAAGCGCAGCACTCAGTACCGCGTTCGCAAGGGGGATTCGTATTACTTGGTGGCCAAGCGTTTCAACGTGCCGCCTCAGCACCTCAAGCGCTGGAACCCCCGCTTGGGCAAGGCGCTGCGCCCTGGCCAAACCCTGACGGTGTACACCGACCGCTGATTCTCACCGGGCCTGGCGCCAGCAGGCTGCCAAGGCCCGGCGACTCTGATACTGTACCGCCTGGCCACTTCTGAAGCCGTGACCTGATGCGTGCGCTATCTCTTTTTTTACTTGGTTTGATGCTGTCCGGCCCTGCCCAGGCCACGCGAATAGAAAGCCACGGCTACGCTCAGTTCGGCACCCTTAAATACCCCCCGCGCTTTACCCATTTCGACTGGGCCAACCCCAACGCGCCCAAGGGCGGCACCCTGCGCATCATGGCCGCTGGGACCTTCGATACCCTCAACCCCTATACCTTCAAAGGCACCAGCCCGGCCGCCACCGGCAACTTCCTGCAATATGGCGTGAGCGAACTGAACGAGCCGCTGATGGTAGGAACGGGCCAATACGACCCCGCCGGGGATGAGCCTACGTCCAGCTACGGTCTGATCGCCCGCTCCGTGGAGTACGCCGATGACCGTAGCTGGGTAGTGTTCAACCTGCGGCCCGAGGCGCGCTTCAATGACGGGCACCCCATTACGGCAGCAGACGTGGCCTTCTCTTACCGTACCTTGCTCGAGCAAGCCCACCCTCAATACCGCACCAGCCTGCAAGAAGTGCAACGGGTAGATCAGCTTGGGCCGCACCGGGTGCGCTTTGTGTTCAAGCGCAGTGGCAACCCGTTATTGATCCTGCGGCTTGGGGAAATGCCTGTACTACCCCGCCACTATTGGCAAGGCCGAGATTTCCAAGCCACTACCTTCGACCCGCCCGTGACCAGTGGCCCTTACCGTATTACCCAGGTAATGCCAGGGCGGCGCCTGGTGTTCGAGCGCGTCAAGGATTGGTGGGGCCGCAACCTGGCGGTCAACAAAGGCAAATACAACTTCGACCGGGTGGAGGTGGAGTTTTACCGGGACAGCAACGTGGCCTTCGAAGCCTTCAAGGCTGGGGAGTTCGACATTTATATCGAACACCAAGCCAAGAACTGGGCCAATGGCTATGACTTCCCCGCAGTAGCCCAGGGCACGGTGGTCAAACGGGAGATCACCCACCGCATCCCCACGCAAACCCAGGGGCTGTTTATCAATACCCGTCACGCTCGCTTCAGCGATATCCGGGTACGCCAGGCGCTGGGGTTGCTATTTGATTTTGAATGGACGAACCGGGCGTTGTTCAGTGGCGCGTACAAACGCGCCGCCAGTTACTACCCCAACAGCGAGTTCGCCGCCACCGGTGTGCCTACCGGCGCGCAATGGCTTTTACTGGCGCCCTGGCGCGACCGGTTGCCAGCGCAGCTGTTGACCGAGCCCTTCCAGGTGCCCCATACCGAAGGCAACGGCATTGGCCGCGACAACCTGCGCGCGGCCATAGCGCTGCTCAGCGACGCGGGCTGGGCCTACCAGGACGGCCAACTGCGCGACCGCGCAGGCCAGCCCCTGCGCCTGGAACTGCTGTTGGTGAACCCAACCTTGGAGCGCATCCTGGAGCCCTATATGGAAAACCTGCAGCGTGTGGGCATCGAAGCTAACGTTCGCACCGTCGACCGCGCTCAGTACAAGCAACGCCTGGATCAGTTCGACTTCGACATGATCCTGATGACCCTTGGCCAAACCCTCAGCCCTGGGCTGGAGCAGTGGCAGTACTTTCATTCCAGCCAAGTGGGTATCAAGGGCAGCAAGAATTACGCCGGTATCGCCAACCCGGTAGTGGACCGTTTGCTGGAGCAACTGTTGGCGGCCGGCACCCGCGAGGAGCAGGTGGCCGCGGCCCGTGCCTTGGACCGTGTACTGCTCTGGCAGCACTATATGGTCCCGAACTGGTACCTTGACTATCACCGCCTGGCCTACCGCAACCGTTTCGATTTCAGGGCCACCCCGCCGTACGCGCTGGCGTTGAACACCTGGTGGCTCAAGAAACTGGAGAAGACCCAATGACGTTTCACCCAGCCATGGCCCGCCTGGGGTGTGGCCTGCTGCTGATGGCCACCGTTAGCCTGGCCCAAGGTGCCGACCAGCACGCCATCACCTTATACGATGAGCCACCCCGCTACCCAGCCGGCTTTACCCATTTTGACTATGTAAACCCGGATGCCCCCAAAGGCGGCACCTTCCGTCAGGCGGCCATTGGCGGTTTCGATACCCTTAACCCCTTTATCAGCAAGGGTGTACCCGCCGAGGGCCTAAGCCAGATCTACGACACCCTTGCGGTTCAGGGGCTGGACGAACCCATGACCGAATATGGCCTGGTCGCGTCCCGGATCGAGCGGGCGCCGGACCACACCTGGGTCAGGTTCTACCTGCGGCCCGAAGCCCGCTTCCATGACGGCCACCCAATGCGAGCGGAGGACGTTGCCTTTACCTTCAACACACTTACAGCCCATGGCTCGCCTTTTTACCGCAGCTATTACGCGGACGTCGCTGAAGTGGCAGTGGAAAACCCGTTGCAGGTACTGTTCAAATTCAAGGGCAACGCCAACCGTGAGCTACCGCTGATTCTCGGGCAGTTACCCGTGCTCCCCAAGCACGCTTGGGAAGGACGGGACTTCGAACGCGGCGACTTGGAGATTCCAATGGGCAGCGGGCCCTACCGCGTAGGCCAGGTGCAGGCAGGCCGTTCGGTTCGATTGGAGCGGGTGAAGGACTACTGGGCCAAGGACCTCCCCGTCAATCGCGGCCAATACAACTTCGATACGCTGGTGTATGACTATTACCGGGACACCACCGTGGCCCTGGAAGCGCTCAAGGCCGGGCAGTTCGACTACTGGCAGGAGATGATCGCCAAGAACTGGGCCACGGCCTATGACATACCGGCGGTTCGCGAAGGCCGACTGGTACGGGAGGAAATCCCCAACGGCAGCCCCACCGGCATGCAAGGCTTCGTGTTCAACCAGCGACGCGCGCTGTTCACCGATGTGCGGGTACGCCAGGCCCTGGCCTTGTTACTGGACTTCGAGTGGACCAACAAACAGCTATTCAATGGCGCTTACAAACGCAATAGCAGTTTTTTCGAAAACTCCGAAATGGCCGCGCGTGGGCTGCCGGGGCCGGATGAGCTCAAGCTGCTGGAACCCTTCAAGGAGGAGGTTGCGCCGCACGTGTTTACCAAGGCCTGGAGCAACCCGGTTACCGACGGCAGCGGGATGATCCGGGAACAGCAACGGGAAGCCTATCGCTTGCTTCAGGAAGCCGGCTGGCACATTGAAGGCGACCGCATGCTCGATGCCAGTGGTAAGCCTGCGGTGATCGAGTTTTTGATGGTGCAACCGGACTTCGAGCGGGTGTTGCTGCCCTATAAACGCAACCTCAAGGACCTGGGCATCGAGCTGGTGCTGCGCCGGGTGGACATGTCCCAGTACGTTAACCGGTTGCGTTCGCGAGACTTCGACATGATCGTGGCCAGCTTCCCGCAGTCCGCGTCACCCGGTAACGAGCAGCGTGGTTATTGGTCCAGTAGCGCGGCAGACAACCCGGGTAGCCGTAACTTCATGGGCCTGAAGGACCCAGTAGTAGACCAACTGGTCGAAGGGCTGATCAACGCCGACTCCCGCGCCAGCCTGATCACCCACGCCAAGGCCTTGGACCGGGTACTGTCCTGGAACGCGATCCTGATTCCCAACTGGCATATCGATGCCTGGCGCGTGGCGTACTGGAACAACTTCGCCCACCCGCCCAAGCCGCCGCGTTATGACATCGGCCTGAGCACCTGGTGGGCCAAACCGGCCAAGGAGGCCAACTGATGCTGGCCTATCTGATACGCCGCCTGTTGCTGATCATACCCACGCTGCTGGGCATTCTGGTGATCAACTTTGTGATCATCCAGGCCGCCCCTGGGGGGCCAGTGGAGCAGACCATCGCCAAGCTTGAAGGCTTCGAGGGCGCCACCAGCCGTATCGGCGGCGGTGGCGCGGAGGTCGCCGTGGCGGGTTCCACTTACCGCGGCGCCCAAGGCCTGGACCCTGCGCTGATCGCGGAAATCGAGCGCCAATACGGCTTCGATAAGCCTGCCCCCGAGCGGCTGTGGATCATGATCAAGCACTACGCCCGGCTGGACTTCGGTGAAAGCTTCTTCCGCGATGCCAAGGTCACGGACCTGATTCTGGAAAAAATGCCCGTGTCCATTTCTTTGGGGCTGTGGAGTACGCTGATCATGTACCTGGTGTCCATCCCCTTGGGCATCGCCAAGGCCACGCGGCACGGTTCGGCCTTCGATGTGTGGACCAGCTCGGCCATCGTGGTGGGCTACGCGGTACCGGCGTTCCTGTTCGCCATTTTGTTGATCGTGTTGTTCGCAGGCGGTAGCTACCTGCACTGGTTCCCATTGCGCGGCTTGACCTCCAACGATTTCGACCAGTTGAGCCTGCTGGGCAAGGTGCGCGATTACTTCTGGCACCTGGCGCTGCCGGTAACGGCCTTGGTGATCGGCAACTTCGCCACCATGACCCTGCTCACCAAGAACAGCTTTCTCGACGAAATCGGCAAGCAGTACGTGATCACCGCGCGGGCCAAGGGCCTGAGCAGGCGCCGGGTGCTGTATGGCCATGTGTTCCGCAACGCCATGCTGCTGGTGGTCGCAGGCTTCCCCTCGGCGTTCATCGGCATCTTCTTTACCGGCTCGCTGTTGATCGAGGTGATTTTCTCCTTGGATGGTCTGGGCCTGATGAGCTTCGAGGCGGCCATCAACCGGGATTACCCGGTGGTGTTCGGCACGCTGTTTATCTTCACCCTGGTGGGCCTGCTGGTGAAACTCATTGGTGACCTCACCTACACCTTTGTAGACCCGCGTATCGATTTTGAAGGCAGGAAGCACTAATGGCCCTCTCCCCTCTCAATCGGCGAAGGCTGCAACTTTTCAAGGCCCACAAGCGCGGCTGGTGGTCCCTGTGGTTGTTCGCCTCGCTGTTCGTGCTTAGCCTGGGCGCCGAGCTGATCGCCAATGACAAGCCCTTGGCGATTCATATGAACGACAGCTGGTATTTTCCCGCCTTCAAGCGCTATCCGGAAACCGCCTTCGGCGGTGAATTCCCCCTGGAGGCCAATTACAAAAGCCCTTATGTACGCAATTTGCTGGAACGCCAAGGTGCCTGGACGCTGTGGCCCCCCATCCCTTTCAGCTACCAAAGCATCAACTACGAGCTGAAGGTACCCACCCCAGCGCCGCCGTCCCGGCAAAACTGGTTGGGCACCGATGACCAGGGGCGTGACGTGCTTGCCCGTGTGATCTATGGCTTTCGTATCTCGGTCGTGTTCGCCCTTACCCTGACCGCGCTCAGTTCAGTAGTCGGGGTGCTGGCCGGCGCGCTCCAAGGCTTTTATGGCGGCTGGGTGGACCTGGCCGGGCAGCGCTTTATCGAGGTGTGGTCCGGGTTGCCAGTGTTGTACCTCCTGATCATCCTGGCGAGCTTCGTGCAGCCCAACGTGTGGTGGCTGCTGGGGATCATGCTGTTGTTTTCCTGGATGAGCCTGGTGGATGTGGTGCGCGCGGAGTTTTTGCGCGGTCGCAACCTGGAATACGTGCGCGCGGCCCGAGCCCTAGGCATGAAGGATGGCCCGATCATGTTCCACCATATTTTGCCCAACGCCATGGTCTCCACCATGACCTACCTGCCCTTCATTCTTACCGGGGCCATCGGTACCCTCACCGCGCTGGATTTTCTGGGCTTCGGCTTGCCAGCAGGCTCGCCCTCCCTGGGAGAGCTGGTAGGCCAGGCCAAGGCAAACCTGCAGGCGCCCTGGCTGGGCTTGAGTGCCTTCTGCGTGCTGGCACTGATGCTCAGCCTGTTGGTGTTTATCGGCGAAGCGGCTCGCGATGCTTTCGATCCAAGGAAATGACATGACCACTGACACCTTGATCGAAATCCGCAACCTGGCGGTGGAATTCACCGGCGGCGAGCACCCCCAGCGCGCGGTCAACAACGTGAGCTTTGACATCCGCCGTGGCGAAACCCTGGCTCTGGTAGGCGAAAGCGGGTCGGGCAAATCGGTTACGGCGCATTCGATCCTGCGCCTGCTGCCCTACCCGCTGGCCCGTCACCCCAGTGGGGAAATCCACTACGCCGGGCATGACCTGCTGCAGGCGCCGGAGCGTACCCTTCAGGGCATTCGTGGCAACCGCATCGCCATGATCTTCCAAGAGCCGATGACCTCGCTAAACCCGCTGCACAGCATCGAAAAGCAACTGGCCGAGGTCCTGGCGCTGCACAAAGGGCTGGTGGGCGAGGCCGCACGGGCGCGCATCCTGGAGCTGCTCACACTCGTGGGCATTCCCGACCCTGCTCGGCGGCTGCGCGCCCTGCCCCACGAACTCTCTGGCGGGCAGCGGCAACGGGTGATGATCGCCATGGCCTTGGCCAACGAGCCTGAGCTGTTGATTGCCGACGAGCCCACCACGGCCTTGGACGTTACCGTGCAGCTGCGCATTCTTGAGCTGCTCAAAGGTTTGCAGGCCCAGTTGGGCATGGCCATGTTGCTGATCAGCCATGATTTGAACCTGGTGCGCAGAATCGCTCACCGGGTATGTGTCATGCAGCGCGGTTCCATCGTCGAACAGGCTACGAGCGAGGTGTTGTTCCGCCAACCCACGCACCCGTACACCCAGGAGTTGCTGGCGGCCGAGCCTGATGGCCGCCCGGTAGACGCTCCGCTGGCCGAACCGCTGTTGGCCGTGCGTGACCTGAAAGTGTGGTTCCCGGTGCGCAAAGGCTTGCTGCGGCGGGTCAGCGACCAGATCAAGGCCGTGGATGGCGTAGGCTTTTCCCTGCGCCGTGGGCAAACCCTTGGGGTGGTAGGCGAAAGCGGTTCGGGTAAGTCCACCCTTGGCCTGGCGATCCTTCGGCTTATCCAGAGCCAGGGCGACATTCATTTTCACGGGACAGACTTGCAAGGGTTGGGTAGGGCCCAGGTACGGCCCTTGAGGCGAGAGCTGCAAGTGGTCTTCCAAGACCCCTTCGGCAGCCTGAGCCCGCGCATGAGCGTCGGCCAGATCGTGGGGGAAGGCTTGCGCATTCACGGCATCGGTACACCCCAGGAGCAAGAAGCGGCGATTATCGCGGTATTGCGGGAGGTGGGCCTGGACCCAGCCACCCGGCACCGTTACCCTCACGAGTTTTCGGGCGGGCAACGCCAGCGAGTGGCCATTGCCCGGGCGCTGGTATTGCAGCCAGCGCTGATTGTGCTGGATGAGCCTACCTCGGCGCTGGACCGTACCGTGCAGCGCCAAGTGGTGGAATTGCTACGCTCGTTGCAGGCCAGGCACGGCTTGACGTATGTATTCATCAGCCATGACCTGGCTGTGGTCAAAGCCTTGAGCCATCAGTTGATGGTCATGAAACAAGGCCAGGTCGTAGAACAAGGGGAGGCAGCGGCGATTTTCGCCGCGCCGCGACACCCCTACACCCAACAACTGCTGGAAGCAGCCTTTATGGCCCCGGCCGTTGTCGATTAATTAGAAGAGGAACGAACACATGGGTTTTCTCGCCGGTAAGCGCGTACTGATCGTCGGTGTTGCAAGCAAATTGTCCATCGCGTCGGGCATTGCCGCGGCCATGCACCGTGAAGGCGCCGAACTTGCCTTTACCTATCAGAACGAAAAGCTCAAAGGTCGCGTTGAAGAGTTCGCCAGCGGTTGGGGGTCGAACCCTGAGCTGTGCTTCCCGTGCGATGTGGCCAACGACGAAGAGATCGCCAAGGTCTTCGAAGCCCTGGCACAGAAGTGGGATGGCCTGGACTGCATCGTTCACTCCGTGGGTTTCGCCCCAGGCGACCAACTCGACGGCGACTTCACTAGCGCCACCACCCGTGAAGGCTTCCGTATCGCCCACGACATCAGCGCCTACAGCTTCGTGGCCTTGGCCAAGGCTGGCCGCGAACTGATGCAAGGCCGCAATGGCAGCCTGCTGACCCTGTCGTACCTGGGCGCCGAGCGCACCATGCCCAATTACAATGTGATGGGCATGGCCAAGGCCAGCCTGGAAGCCGGCGTGCGTTACCTGGCCCGCAGCCTGGGGGCCGAGGGCACCCGCGTCAACGCCATTTCCGCTGGGCCGATTCGCACCCTGGCTGCCTCGGGCATCAAGAATTTCCGCAAGATGCTGGATGCCAACGAAGCCCAAACCCCATTGCGCCGCAACGTCACCATCGACGAAGTGGGCAATGCTGGCGCCTTCCTTTGCTCGGACCTGGCCTCGGGCATCAGCGGCGAGATCATGTACGTGGACGGCGGCTTCAACACCACTGCCATGGGCGACCTGACCGAGTAATCGATCTAAACGTTCGCAAGGCCGTTCGCCTGAACGGCGGCCTTGCGTGAATGCGCCGGACAGTGGTTGTTCGATACCGCCCCAGGCCTCACTGGCCTGGGGCGTTTTGTTATCGGCGTTCTGAACGCCCCTAGCACAACCCGCCGCAGTCATCGAACTGCAATATAACCATCCTTTTTCTGCCATCAGCGCCCGGCACAATCGCCGCTAAATGAGATCGATCTCAAGCAGGCGGAAATGACGGATTTGAAGGCGGTGGCACACCTGGCAGGCGTATCGCGGGCAACCGCGGCCCGCGCTTTCGCCTCGCCGGACCTGGTGCGCGAGGCCACCCGCGAGCAGGTGTTTGCCGCCGCGCGCGCATTGAGCTTCCGGCCTAACCATATTGGCCGCCAGTTGCGCCAACAGGCCACACGGCTACTGGGCGTGGTTGTGCCTAACCTGCTCAATCCAGTGTTCGCCGAACAATTCCAGGCCATGGAGCGTGCGGCGCGGGCCCAAGGTTACAACCTGCTATTGGCGACTACCGACTACAACGGCGAGCGCGAGGCCGAGGTAGTGGAAGAGCTGCTGCGCCAGCGGGTCGACGGGTTGGCCCTGACCGTGACCGATGCCCATAACAACCCGCTGCTTGACGCCTTAAGCACTGAAGCCACGCCATTCGTGCTCGCCTATCACCAGCCGCAACGCGCCGACTTTAGCGCTGTATCGGTCGACAACCGCGCTGGCATGGCCCTGGCTACCCAATACCTTGTGCAGCATGGCCATCGCCGTATCGGCATGGTAGCAGGCCCTGCCTTGCAATCGGACCGCTCGCGCCTGCGTTACCTGGGGTATTGCGACGCCCTGGGCGCTCACGCTTTGCCTAGCCTGCCGGTCATTGAAATGCCCGCCCATACCCAGGCCGAACTGGCTGCCCTGTTGCCCCACCTCCAGGGCCCTGATCCGCTCACGGCATTGGTGTGTTCCAACGACCTGCTGGCCATCAGCGTGATCGCAGCGCTGCGCCGTAGCGGGCGCCAGGTGCCGCAACACCTGTCGGTGATGGGGTTCGATGGCATTGCCCTGGGTACCCAGATCCACCCGTCACTGTGCTCGGTGGTGCAACCCATCGAAGCGCTTGCCCAGGCACTGATCCGGCAACTGCTGGCACAAATCGGCGGTGCCGCCCCCTGCTCTGTTTGCTTGCCCTGCCACATCCGCCCCGGCGAAAGCATCGCCACCACCTGGAGCACTCTCTGATGAAAAGGTCTGCTAGTACCTTGGCTGCTGTCCTACTGCTGGGCATCGCCCGCCTTGCACCGGCCGCGGAAACAGCCATCTGTTACAACTGCCCACCCGAGTGGGCCGACTGGGGTACACAATTGCAGGCCATTGCCGCCGATACCGGGGTACAGGTGCCGCTGGACAACAAAAACTCCGGGCAAGCGTTAGCCCAATTGGTCGCTGAGCAAGCAGCCCCCATGGACGACGTGGTGTATTACGGCGTGACCTTCGGCCTGCAGGCGCAGAAAGCCGGTGTGCTCGACACCTATAAACCCAAGGGCTGGGACGATATCCCTGCTGGGCTCAAAGACCCTGAAGGGCATTGGTTCGCCATTCACTCCGGCACCCTCGGCCTGATGATCAATGTGGATGCCCTAGGCGGAAAACCGGTGCCCCAGAGTTGGGCGGATTTGCTTAAGCCTGAATACGAAGGCATGGTCGGCTACCTTGACCCTTCCAGTGCGTTTGTGGGTTACGTCACCGCCGTTGCGATCAACCGCGCCATGGGCGGCAGCCTGGACAACTTCGAGCCAGCGCTGGAGTTCTTTCGCAAGCTGGCCAAGAACTCGCCCATCGTGCCTAAGCAAACCGCTTATGCGCGGGTGTTGTCCGGTGAGTTACCGATCCTGGTGGATTACGACTTCAATGCCTATCGGGCACGTTACAAGGACAACGCCAACGTAGCCTTTGTGATCCCGAGCGAGGGCACGGTTTCAGTGCCTTATGTCATGAGCCTGGCTAAAAACGCCCCCCACCGCGCCAATGGCGAAAAAGTGCTCGATTACGTGCTGTCCGATAAGGGCCAGGCGCTTTGGGCCAATGCGTACCTGCGTCCTGTGCGGCCAGTGAAGATGCCCGATGAAGTGGCCAAGCGCTTCCTGCCTGAGGCGGATTACGCCCGGGCCGGCACGGTGGATTACGCTCAAATGGCCGCTGCCCAGGAGGCGTTCAGCGCTCAATACGCACGCGAGGTCAAGTGATGCATACGCGAGCCCGGCCGAACCTTGCCTGGGCCCGCCGCCGCTGGCGGTTGCCACCTTCGGTAGCCCTGGCGCTGGCCCCCGCCCTGGCTGTACTGGCGGCGTTCTGGATATTGCCCCTGGTGCGATTGATCGGGCTTGGCGCCCAGCACCGCGACAACCAGGGCAGCGCTTACTGGCAGGTGTTAAGCAGCGCACACTACATGGGAAGCCTTGCGCAAACCTGCGCGCTGGCCCTGGCCGTCACAGCGGCGGCGTTGCTGATCGGCGCGGTGGTAGGGTGCTTTTTGGCGCGTCAGCGTTTCTGGGGGCGTTCGGCCTTGGTGGCCCTGCTAACCTTCCCTCTGGCCTTCCCAGGTGTAGTGGTAGGGTTTCTTATCATCCTGTTGGGCGGTCGCCAGGGCTTGGCGGCCAGCCTGGGCATGAGCCTGTTCGGCCAGCGCTGGGTCTTTGCCTACTCGCTGATCGGGTTATTTATCGGTTACCTGTATTTCTCCATTCCCCGGGTCATCCTTACCGTGATGGCTGCCTGCGAAACCCTGGACCGCAGCCTTGAGGAAGCGGCGCGCTCACTAGGTGCTCGCCCCTGGCGCGTGGTTCTGGACGTCATCGTGCCGGGGCTGGCGCCGGCGCTGGTGTCCTGCGGGGCCATCTGCTTCGCTACCTCCATGGGCGCGTTTGGCACGGCCTTTACCTTGGGTACCCAGTTGAACGTAACGCCTGTGGCGATCTACAACACGTTTACCAATTACGCTAATTTCGCCATGGCGGCGGCGCTATCGGTGCTGCTAGGCGCGATCACGTGGGCCGCGCTGTTATTGGCCAGACGGCTGATCCGGCAGACGGGGGCTACCTTATGAGGCGCGGCCTAGGTTTTTATGCGCAGTTAGCGTTCGTGTGCTTGATATGCGCCTTTATGCTGGTGCCCGTCGCAATGTCACTACTGGCGGGCCTGACCCGTAATTATTTTCAGGGGGCGCTGGCCAGTGGCTTGACCCTGGATTGGCTTAAGCACGTGTGGGGAGCCTACTCACCTACCATTTGGCTTTCCCTTGAGCTGGCGGTGGCCTGCGGGGCCTGTGTGGTGGTGATAGGCGTGCCTGCGGCCTATGCGCTTGTGCGCATGGATAACCGTTTTAGCCGCGCGTTCGAGGAGCTGATGGTATTGCCTGTGGCCATGCCTGGGCTGGCCAGCGCACTGGCGCTGTTGCTCACCTATGGGCAATTCGGTGCGTTTCGAGGTAGTTGGCTGTTCATCCTGGTGGGGCATGTGATCTTCACCCTGCCCTTTCTGGTTCGCCCAGTGATGGCCGTGATGCAGCGTCAGCAACTGCCACTGCTCGAAGAGGCAGCCGCCAGCCTGGGCGCAGGCCCGGTGCAACGCTTCTTTACCGTGGTACTGCCTAATAGCCGCGCTGGCATCCTGGCCGGCATGCTTATGGTCCTCACCCTGTCCCTAGGGGAATTCAACCTGACCTGGATGCTCCACACCCCCATGACCAAAACCTTGCCCGTGGGCCTGGCAGACAGTTATGCCTCGGCCCGGCTTGAGGTCGCCAGCGCCTATACGCTGATCTTTCTGCTGTTGATCGTTCCACTGCTGATCGTGCTTCAAACCCTCAGCCATCACCTCGCCCGTGGAGACCGCCCATGACCGGCATCGCTATTCGCCTGGAAGGCTGTCGCAAGGCCTTCAACCACGGCACCGTGGCCCTGCATGCCTTAGACCTGCACATTCACCCAGGGGAAACCTTGGCCATTCTGGGCCCCTCTGGCTGCGGCAAAACCACCACCTTGCGCCTGATTGCCGGCCTCGAACACCCCGACTCAGGCCGCGTACTGTTCGACGATCAGGACGTCACTGCCCTGCCCATCGAGCGCCGTGACGTAGGCATGGTATTCCAGAACTATGCGCTGTTCCCCAACCTGGATGTGGCTGGCAATGTTGCTTACGGACTAAAGATCCGCGGCCTGTCAAAGGCCGAGCAGGCCACACGCTGCACCGAGCTTCTGGAGTTGGTCGGTTTGCAGGACCACGGTCGCCGAGCGGTCCATGAACTGTCCGGGGGGCAGCGTCAGCGTGTGGCCCTGGCCCGCGCGCTGGCGCCACGGCCTCGGGTGCTGTTGCTGGATGAACCACTGGCAGCCTTGGACGCCCAACTGCGCGAACGGCTGCGCAGCGAGCTGGATCAATTGCTGCGTCATTTGGGCATCACCGCAGTGTTCGTGACCCACGATCAGGGTGAGGCCATGGCACTGGGTCATCGTATTCTGGTAATGGAGCAAGGCCGCGCTACTCAACTGGCCAGCCCACAGACGATCTACCAACAGCCGGCCAATGCTTTCGTTGCGGGTTTCGTTGGCAACCTTAACGTCTTTCCCGTCGTTGCCCTAGGTGCGAATGGCGCCAAGGTGCAAGGCGGCGAGCTACCCTGGTTAGCGGCCACAGTGCCCGCTACGCTGTACTGTCGCCCCGAGCATTTAAAGGTTGCGCAGGATAATGGCCACCTGCATGGGCACCTGGTTGCGCAGTTTTTCCAGGGTGCCCATAGCCGCCTTATGGTGGATATCGGAGGGGTGCAGCCGTTGCTGGTCGATTGCGAAACGTTCGGTACCCACAGCGTGGGGGACAGGATTGCCCTGAACATCGCGCCCCATCACCTGTTCTGTTTGCAAGGCACGGCCAGCCACGGCGAGGTCAAGCGATGAGCAGCCCCTTCCTGATTGCACAGATCAGCGACCCTCACTTGAAGGCTGGCGGTAAGCTCAGCTACGGCGTGGTCGATACACTGGGGGCGCTGCAACGCCTAGTGGCTCACCTTAATGCCTGTGTGCCCCGACCAGACATAGTGGTCATCAGCGGCGACCTGGTAGATTTCGGTCAAGCTAACGAATACGCCGTGCTAGCCCCTGTGCTGGGCCAACTGGCCATGCCGTTTTACCTGGTACCGGGTAATCATGACGACCGTCAGGCTTTACTGGCAGCATTCGGTTCGCGAGCCTGCTTGCCGGTGAACAACCCCAGCGACACGCTGGATTGGGTAGAAGACGCATTGCCAGTACGGTTGATCGGGCTGGACTCAACAATACCCGGCGCCCATGGCGGGGGCCTGACCGAGCGCCAACTGGCCTGGTTGGATCAACGCTTGACCGAACAGCCTCATACCCCCACGTTACTGGTGCTTCATCACCCGCCGTTTATCACCGGTATCGGCCATATGGACCACGCACCCTTTGCCAACGCAGCTGGCTTCGAAGCCGTGGTCCACCGCCATGCCCACGTAGAGCGGCTTTTGTGCGGGCACCTGCATCGCCCTATCCAGAAGCGCTTTGGCGGCACGGTGGTCAACGTGTGCCCAGGAACGTCCCATCAGATCGTATTGGACCTGCGCCCGGAGGCACCCGCGCATTTCACCCTGGAACCGCCAGGCTACCTGCTGCACCGTTGGCATCCAGAGGAAGGCTTAGTGACCCACCAGGCAATACTTGGCGCCTATCCAGGCCCATACCCGTTCTATGACGCTGGCGGTCTGATCGACTGAGAAACGGCCAGACAAGCCCACGCTTACCGCCATAAAAAAAGGCCGCCGAAGCGACCTTTTATCAGGCACCAAGACGCGCTATCAGTAGCGCTTCACCTCGGCCTTGTCTTGCAACAATTTACGGTACGCCGCGAAGTCCAACTGCCCTTGCCTAGAGGCCAGGGCCTGGCGGTAGGTAGCCTTCTCGGCATCCGTGGGCGTAGCGCCGTCATTCACGCCGTTCAGACGCAGCACCACGAAGCTGCCATCGCGCAGGGCAACGCTGCCATAGGTGGGTTGGCCTTTATCTGCTGGCCGCGCCATGCGGAACACGGCATCCAATACAGCGGCATCATAGCCTTCCTGATTGCGGCTGGAGGCCTCCACGGTCTTCCATGGCTGCCCTTCTTGGGTAGCGGCAGGCTTTACCTTACCCTCACGCAAGCCAGCCACCAGGGCCTCACCCTTGGCCTTTACAGCCTCGGCGGCACGCTCGCGGGCCAGTTCCTTGCGGATCGGTTCGGCCACAGCTTCCAACGCCAGCTGCGCAGGCTTGCGATGCTCTTTGGCGCGGACCACTACAGTGGTGTCCGGGTCCAGTTCGATAGCACTGCTGTTGGCACCCTCTTCCAATACTTCCTGGCTGAAGGCGGCCTGAACCACCGCGCGGTTGGCGGTAATGCCTTGCGCGCCGCCGTCACGACCGAAAGGCTGGGACGTCTGCACCGTCAAGCCAAGGTCCTGAGCCGGTTGTGCCAGGTCTGACGCTTCGAAGGCCGCGTCTTCAAGCTTTTTGGTGGCCTCGACGTAGCGCTGCTCGACTTGCTGGGTTTTCAGTTCACGGGTGAGTTTTTCTTTTACGCTGGCGAAGGCAGGCACCTCGGGCGCCTGCACTCCAAGAAGCTTGATCAGGTGGTAGCCGAACTGAGTGCGAACCGGTTCAGATACCTCATTGGGCTTAAGGGCGTAGAGCGCGCCTTCGAAAGCCTCGTCATACACACCCTTGCCCGCGTAGCCCAAGTCACCACCACTGGCCGCCGACCCTGGGTCCTGGGAGGTTTCCTTGGCTACCTTGGCAAACGCCTCACCCTTGGCCAGACGCTGCTGGATTTCCACGATCCGGGCCTTGGCCTGGGCATCGGTAGTCTTGTCGTTCACTTCCACCAGGATGTGCGCGGCGCGACGCTGCTCAGCCAGGAGGGAGATTTCTTTCTGGTACTGAGCCTGGAGCTCGTCGTCACTCACGTTGACCTGGTCGAAGAAGGCGGACTTTTTCAGTTCCACATAGTCGATGACCACCTGGTCAGGGCTCATGAATTCTTTGGCATGGGCATCGTAATAGGCTTTGACGTCTTCATCGCCGACCTTTATAGCGCCAGGGTCGGCCTTGAGGGTCAGGCTGGCGAAATCACGGGTCTGCTTGTTCAAGCGCGCATAGGCCATCAGGGCGTCTTCAGTGACGAAGCTACTGGCTGCGAGGCCTGCGCGAACCTGGGAAATGAGCATTTCCTCGGCCAGCATCTGGCGGAACTGCAGGCGCGAGAAGCCCAACTGGCGGATGAACTGATCGAAACGCTCGGCGCTGAACTGGCCATCCTGCTGGAACTGCGGGGTTTGCAGAATCTGTTGGTCCACCGCGGTTTCGGTGAACACAAAGCCTTCGTCATGGGCGCCCTGCAACAGCAGCTTACGGTCGATCAGGCCCTTGAGGGCGGCCTCGCGAAGCATTTTGTCATCCAGCAGTGAGGGGTCGAACTCACGCCCCAGTTGCTGCATCAGCTGACGACGCTGCATCTCGACCGCTTGACCTAGCTCGGCCTGGCTGATGGTGTCGCCGTTGACCTTGGCCGCATCCTGGTTGTGGCTGGTGGCGCGGAAGATCGCGTCAAAGCCTGTCAGCGCCATCAAAACTACGATAACGCCGATGATAGTCTTGGCAATCCAGCCTTGTGAATTGTCCCTGATGTTTTGAAGCATGCTTCCCCCAGCAACGACCGGTTACAACCCCGACCGCCCAGAACCCATATGAAAAAAGCGCACCCGAGGATGCGCCTTCTCGTCACTTGTACACCCAGGGCCATCGACATCACACCACCAACGGCCCCAGACCGGCCACGCGTTGGGCCGTCAGTTTACGGCGTCTTTCAGACCCTTGCCCGGTTTGAAGCCAGGCACCTTGGCGGCGGAGATTTCCAAGGCCTTGCCGGTTTGCGGGTTGCGACCCGTACGGGCGGCACGCTCCTTGACCACGAAGGTGCCAAAGCCAACCAGAACGACCGAGTCACCGGACTTCAAGGCGCCAGTCACGGTGTCGATCACAGCGTCCAGCGCTCTGCCTGCAACGGCTTTCGGGATATCAGCGGATGCAGCGATGGCATCGATCAGTTCCGACTTGTTCACTCTAAGTCCCCTTATATCTCTAGTAAGTTATTTCTGAGTTGTTTTTACGCTGAAACGAGTGCCGGACACGCCGCCGACAAAAAAGAGCCGTTTGTTATCACGGCTCAGGAATTCTGTCTGGGAAGCCTCCCGGTGCAAGGGCGCTTAGTGGGTGCTGATTCTTTCTTTGGATTCAGCGTCGCGCTTGTCGTCCTTTGCAACTATCTCGGGAACCACGTCGGGCAAGGGCTCCGGCGCGTATTGCAGCGCAATTTGGAGGACCTCGTCAATCCATTTGACAGGCTTGATCTGCAGATCCTGCTTGATGTTGTCAGGAATTTCCTTGAGGTCACGCACGTTTTCCTCGGGAATGATCACCGTCTTGATTCCACCCCGGTGGGCGGCGAGCAGTTTTTCCTTCAAGCCACCGATGGCCAGTACCTGACCGCGCAAGGTGATCTCACCCGTCATGGCCACATCGGCCCGTACCGGAATCTGGGTAAGCGCCGATACTACCGCGGTGCACATACCCACGCCCGCGCTAGGGCCGTCCTTGGGGGTCGCCCCTTCTGGCATATGGATATGGGTATCACGTTTCTCATGGAAGTCCAGCGGGATGCCCAGGCTCTTGGCACGGCTGCGAACCACTGTCATGGCAGCGGTGATGGACTCGCCCATCACATCGCCCAACGAGCCGGTCTTGATTAGCTGCCCCTTGCCCGGCACCACGGCCGCCTCAATGGTTAGCAACTCTCCGCCCACTTGAGTCCACGCAAGGCCGGTGACCTGCCCAATCTGATCCTGCTGCTCAGCCAGCCCGTAGCGGAACTTGCGCACGCCTAGCAAGTGCTCCAGGGCTTCTGGAGTGACCTTCACCGATACGTTCTTGGCCTGCGCATGTTCCTTGACGACCTTACGGCAGATTTTCGCGATTTGCCGCTCCAGGCTGCGTACACCGGCCTCACGGGTGTAGTAGCGGATGATATCGCGCAGTGCCTGGGTGTCGATTTCCAGCTCAGCCGGCTTTAACCCGTTGGCGGTAATCTGCTTGGGCGTCAGGTAGCGGGTGGCGATGTTGATTTTCTCGTCTTCGGTATAACCGGGTAGACGAATCACTTCCATCCGGTCCAGCAGCGCTGGCGGGATATTCATGGAGTTGGACGTGCACAGGAACATCACGTCCGAGAGGTCGTAGTCCACTTCCAGGTAGTGGTCGTTGAAGCTGTGGTTCTGTTCCGGGTCCAGTACTTCGAGCAAGGCCGAGGCAGGGTCGCCGCGCATGTCGCTGCCCATCTTGTCGATTTCGTCCAGCAGGAACAGCGGGTTGCGCACGCCCACTTTGGTCATCTTTTGGATCAGGCGGCCGGGCATCGACCCGATGTAAGTGCGCCGGTGACCGCGAATCTCAGCTTCGTCCCGCACACCACCCAAGGCCATGCGCACGAACTTGCGATTGGTAGCGTTGGCGATGGATTCGGCTAGCGAAGTCTTGCCCACCCCAGGCGGGCCCACCAGGCACAGCACCGGGCCACGGATTTTCTTTACGCGCTTTTGTACGGCGAGGTACTCGAGGATGCGATCCTTGACTTCTTCAAGACCGTAGTGGTCTGCATCAAGAATCTGTTCGGCACGGGCCAGGTCCAGGCGTACCTTGCTTTGCGCCTTCCACGGCACCTGGGCAAGCCAGTCGATATAGGAGCGCACCACGGTCGCCTCAGCGGACATGGGGGACATCTGCTTGAGCTTGTTCAGCTCAGCGGTGGCCTTGGTCATGGCATCCTTGGGTAGACCGGCGGCATCGATACGCTTTTTCAGCTCTTCGACTTCATTATGGCCTTCGTCGCCGTCACCCAGTTCTTTCTGGATGGCCTTCATTTGCTCGTTGAGGTAGTACTCGCGCTGGCTGCGCTCCATCTGCTTCTTGACTCGGCCACGAATGCGCTTCTCGACCTGCAGCAGGTCGATTTCCGCATCCAGTAAGGCCAGCACCCGCTCCACACGGGTGGAGAGTTCGATGATTTCGAGTATTTCCTGCTTTTGCTCGATCTTCAGCGCCATGTGCGCCGCCATGGTGTCCACCAGGCGGCCAGGCTCGTCGATGCTGTTAAGGGAGGACAGCACTTCAGCGGGGACTTTTTTGCCCAACTGCACATACTGCTCGAACTGAGAAAGCAGGCTGCGCACGAAGACTTCGGCTTCGCGATCAGGGGCCGCGCTTTCTTCGATCAGGCTGACTTGCGCACGCACATGGCCTTCGACGTCGATGAACTTTTCTACCGCGCCGCGCTGTTCACCTTCGACCAGCACTTTAACGGTACCGTCAGGCAACTTGAGCAGTTGCAGTACCGTGGCCACGGTGCCAACACGATACAACGCATCTTCACCTGGGTCGTCGTCCCCAGGATTTCGTTGGGCCAGCAGCAAAATCTGCTTTTCGCCCGCCATCGCAGCTTCTAGCGCCTCGATGGATTTCTCGCGTCCCACAAACAATGGGATCACCATATGCGGATAGACCACCACATCACGCAATGGCAGGAGAGGCAATTCGATGGTCGTCTTCATGGTTTCGCCTCTTCAGCGGCGCCGGGCCGCTCACAGATGAAATAAGCCAAGGGCTAATCTGGGGGTAGCCTTTGGAAAAAACAAGCGCAAGCCCATAACAAAGAAAGGGCCCTAAGGCCCTTTCTGCTATCGCTCAGCCTAAAAAGCCGGCAACACGTGCGTTAAGCATCAGGCGCTGCCTTGGCTGGCGGCTCACTGTTCTCGTAAATCAACAGCGGCTTGGACGTACCTTCGATCACGCTTTCGTCGATGACTACCTTGCTGACATCCTTCTGAGAGGGGATTTCATACATGGTGTCAAGCAAGATACCTTCGAGGATGGAACGCAAGCCGCGGGCACCGGTTTTGCGCTCCAATGCCTTGCGCGCTACCGACTCGAGGGCCTCGCTACGGAACTCCAGGGCCACGCCTTCCATTTCGAACAGCTTGCCGTACTGCTTGGACAGCGCGTTCTTGGGCTCGGTCAGGATTTGTACCAAGGCAGCTTCATCCAACTCGTCCAAGGTAGCCAATACCGGAAGGCGGCCCACGAACTCAGGAATCAGGCCAAACTTGACCAGGTCGTCTGGCTCTACTTCGCGCAGGGATTCGCCAACCTTTTTGCCCTCTTCACGGCTACGAACCTCGGCGTTGAAGCCGATACCGCCCTTTGTAGAACGGTTCTGAATGACCTTTTCCAAGCCAGAGAACGCGCCGCCGCAGATGAACAGAATGTTGCGGGTATCGACCTGCAGGAATTCCTGCTGAGGATGCTTACGGCCACCTTGCGGCGGAACCGAGGCGACGGTGCCCTCGATCAACTTGAGCAAGGCCTGCTGCACGCCCTCACCGGACACATCCCGGGTGATGGACGGGTTATCGGACTTGCGGGAAATCTTGTCGATTTCATCGATGTAGACAATGCCCATCTGGGCCTTTTCTACGTCGTAATCGCATTTCTGCAGAAGCTTCTGAATGATGTTCTCTACATCCTCGCCTACATAACCCGCTTCGGTAAGCGTGGTAGCGTCGGCAATGGTGAAAGGCACATTAAGCAGGCGAGCAAGGGTTTCAGCGAGTAGGGTTTTGCCCGAACCTGTGGGCCCGATCAGCAAGATGTTGCTCTTGCCCAACTCTACATCGTCGTTTTTCTTGTCGCGCTGATTCAGCCGCTTGTAGTGGTTGTACACCGCGACCGCAAGGACCTTCTTAGCACGCTGCTGACCAATGACGTACTGGTCGAGGATGCCGCTGATTTCCTTGGGCGATGGCAACTTGTGAGCGCTGCTTTCTGCCTGTGCCTCTTGCACCTCCTCGCGGATGATGTCGTTGCACAGGTCGACGCACTCGTCACAGATGAAGACAGAGGGGCCGGCAATCAATTTGCGTACTTCATGCTGGCTTTTGCCGCAGAAGGAGCAATAAAGCAGTTTGCCGTTGTCCTCGCCGTTGCGGGTGTCAGTCATTCGATCTATCCAATCCTGTAGGCTTGAAACACAAGATGAAGGCAATCGCGGGCTTTTTCAAGCCCGCCAATGGCAGGGAAACCCCACTACGCCGGATTCACGCCTTTTGAGCAGGCATTTGCCGCTTGTCCAGAACGGAGTCCACCAGGCCATACTCAGCCGCGCGGGGTGCGCTCATGAAGTTATCGCGGTTCGTATCCTGCTCGATGGTTTCGATGCTCTGGCCGGTGTGGTACGCCAGCAGTTCGTTGAGGCGAGCGCGGATGGACAGAATTTCACGGGCATGGATGTCGATGTCCGACGCCTGGCCCTGGAACCCGCCCAACGGCTGGTGAATCATCATGCGGGAGTTAGGCAGGCAATGACGCTTGCCCTTGGCCCCACCGGCCAGCAGGAACGCGCCCATGCTGCAGGCTTGGCCAATGCAGATGGTGGACACGTCTGGCTTGATGAACTGCATGGTGTCGTAGATGGACATCCCCGCGGTCACCGAACCACCTGGCGAGTTAATGTACAGGTGGATGTCCTTGTCGGGGTTTTCAGCCTCGAGGAACAGCAACTGCGCCGCGACCAGGTTGGCCATGTAGTCTTCTACCGGCCCGATCAGGAAAATCACCCGCTCCTTGAGGAGGCGTGAGTAGATGTCGTAGGCGCGCTCACCACGCGCCGACTGCTCGACGACCATCGGGACCAGGCCGCCAGCGGCCTGGATATCAGAGTTTTGAATAAACGAATTGCGGGACATGCCAGCACTCACTCCCAATTAGTCATGACTTAGATACGCATAAGCCAGCGCGAAGGCTGGCTTATGGTTATTCCGAAGCTGGGCCGGTTTTTACGCAGCTTCAGGCGCCGCCTGGGCCGGTTTTACCGCTTCTTCGTAAGAGACCGCTTTGTCAGTCACACTAGCTTTCTGCAGGACAGTATCCACAACTTGTTCTTCCAGCACAACTGAACGCACTTCGTCCATCTGCTGCTCGTTCTTGTAGTACCAGCTTACGACCTGCTCTGGCTCCTGGTAGGCCGAGGCCATTTCCTGGATCAGCTCGCGTACGCGGGCGTCGTCCGGCTTGAGCTCGAACTGCTTGACCACTTCAGCCACGATCAGGCCCAGGGCCACGCGACGACGGGCCTGTTCTTCGAACAGCTCCGCTGGCAGCTGGTCTGGCTTGATGTTGCCACCGAACTGCTGCACCGCTTGCACGCGCAGGCGGTCAACTTCGTTGGCCAGCAGGGCCTTGGGCGCTTCGATCGGGTTGCTGGCGAGCAAGCCGTCCATCACCTGGTTCTTTACCTTGGCCTTGATGGCCTGGCGCAGTTCGCGCTCCATGTTCTTGCGCACTTCAGCGCGGAAGCCTTCCAAGCCACCTTCCTTGATACCGAACTGGGCGAAGAACTCGTCGTTCAGCTCAGGCAAGGTAGGCGCGGCAATGCTGTGGACCTTAACGGTGAACTCGGCGGCCTTGCCGGCCAGGTCCAGGTTCTGGTAATCCTCCGGGAAGGTCACGTTCAGCACGCGCTCTTCACCGGCGCTGGCACCAACCAGGCCGTCTTCGAAGCCAGGGATCATGCGGCCGGAGCCCAGTACCAGTTGGGTACCGGTAGCGGAACCACCACTGAAGGCTTCGCCGTCGATCTTGCCGAGGAAGTCGATCGTCAGCTGATCTTCGTTCTGCGCGGCGCGCTCGGCGGTTTCATAACGCACGTTCTGCTTGCGCAGCACGTCCAGCATGTTGTCTACATCGGCATCGCCAACTTCAGCGCTCTGACGCTCGACGCTGATGTTTTCGAAACTGGCGATGGTGAATTCTGGGAATACTTCGAAGGTTGCGATGTATTCCAGGTCTTTGCCTTTCTCGAACACTTTAGGCTCGACGGACGGCTGGCCGGCGGGGTTGAGCTTCTGCTCGCGCACGGCTTCGAAGAACGTGGCCTGGATCAGAGTGCCCAGGGCCTCTTCACGGGCCGCGGGTTCATAACGCTGACGAATGACGCTCATCGGCACCTTGCCAGGGCGGAAACCTGCCACCTTGGCGTTGCGGGCGGTCTGTTGCAGACGCTTGTTGACTTCGGTCTCGATGCGCTCGGCAGGCACGCCGATGGTCATGCGGCGCTCGAGCGCGGAAGTGTTTTCAACAGAAACTTGCATGGATATTCCTCGTTGCACAGACGATAGCCGGCGATTCCCGACTCCAGATCAAGGGCAAGCATTCTAGTGGCTCGAATGCCAGAAGTCACGCCACCCGACATGTGGTGCAATACGTAGGCAATGGCCCGGCAGCCGGGCCCCGGAGTAAAGCCCTCGGCGCCCTACCGCCGGGCTTACCGAAGCGGCGCGCGGTAGGCTACCTCTAATGGGGCTGGTATTGTGCGCACTATTCTGTCACCACCGGAGAGCACGATCATCGCCGCGGAAATTTCCCCAGCCCTCGCCGCCCTGCGCGAGGCCACCCGTGAGCTTCACGAAACCCTGGATGCCGCCTCGCCACTCACCACGCCCGGGTTCACCAGTGCCGATTATCTGGCCTATGCCGCCAGGGTCAGCGGCTGGATGCGCCCAGTGGAGCGCCATCTATATAGCACTGCCCTGCCCTGGCCCGCGGAGCTTGAAGTAGACGCCCGTGGACAGAAAAGCCAGTGGCTGGCGCAGGACTTCGGCGACGCTATCCCTATCGCACCTGAGTGCCCTTATGCGCCGGCGCCCGGCAGCCTGGCCGAGGCTTATGGCCTGGCATACGTTTGCGAAGGCGCAACACTGGGCGGGGCTTACCTGTACAAGCGATTGCTGCCCCAGCTTGCGCCGCTGCAATTGCATTGGCTCAAAGGTTACGGGGCTGACACAGGCACGCGCTGGAAGGCATTTACCGCCAGCCTGGCCCATGAAGTAACCACGCCCGCGCAAATCGAGGCGGCCGCTGCGATGGCACGCGAGGGCTTTATGACCTTCGAGCGATGGATGCGGGAAGGGCGGTAGATGCTCAGGATCGAATGCTTTGCGGAGGGCGAGGCTCATTGCTCACTTGCCCGTCCCGCCGAACAATGGCCGAGCTGAAAGCGGTAAAATCGCCGAGGTGCTTGGTAATGATCGCTACCGTGATGGGCAACTGAAGCATTTGATATTCGTGAACAGCGATATTTCTATACCCGACCATGCTTTTCATAGAGGGCAATAAGTCAGGCGCCAGCCAGCCACCGCGGGCCAGTAAGTCAAAGACATCGCGCGCACTCTGTGGCAGCCCCAGGCGCTCTCGCCTTATCAGGTGTTGCCCTATATCCAAGGCCGCCTCGCAAGCGCGCTGTATGTTCAAAATCGCCGCGTCCTGCCGGGTGAAGTCTGTCGCAAAGGTATCTGGGCCTTTTTCGTACTCCTCACGTACCCTGGCGACGCAACGCTCGATGGTTGCAGCCTTATTGATCAGAACATCATCGACCATGCACCAGGCCCTCCTTGTAAATGTCGCCAAGTAGCCCGGCCCTGGCGGTGTCGAGTTCGGTCTTTTCGCTGAGGATAAACGCCTCGTAAATACCCGCGTCTACGCCGAATGACCACAGGCGCTGGCCTTTCATGATGATTTGATACTGCATGACCGTGCTGGCCGCTCGCAGATCTATCAGATCTACAGGGAGACTGGCGATATCCGCCAACTCGCCTGCCATCGCCCAGAGTTCGAGGGGGTCTACGCGACCCGCAGCCAGCACGGCCAAATCGACGTCACTGGCCGCCGTTGCCTCTCCCGTGGCCTGACTGCCAAAAAGGTAGAGGGCCATCAGGTTAGGCAAACGGTGTTTGAGGTGTGACTGGAGGGCATCGAGGTCCATTGCAATGCTCTGTTGTGTGGTGGAGCGCTTTCAGGGCGGCGGCGCCTAAGTGACAAAGCTCGCGGAAAGTTACCATGAATAATGCGCCCCCTTGAAAGCATAAACCCCAGACACGAAAAAGCCGCCCCTATAGGGCGGCTTTTTCGTTACATGGTGCGGACGAAGAGACTCGAACTCTTACAGCTTGCGCCGCTGGAACCTAAATCATGATGGTTTGAATTAGGCCCTTCCATATCAATGACTTATGCCGCCCGCACTCGGGTAAGTCGTCTCAGAATAGCACGTGGAGTTCACGCTGTGCTTTTGCCGTGTACACGTTCAGTTCACGCGCCCTCCTCGGCACCTCCCGCCGAAACCCCGCCGTCCTGACGTGGCCGCTCATCCTCTTTTCAAATTAACAGCACCGTCCTGGCACTGCATCAGCTTTGGGTCAGTTGCTGCTGGTGACGACAGGCAGCTACCGACCTATAGCTGCCCTCCGTCTCAGATAGCAACCCTTATGAAGCGTTACACCCGCTGCGCTTGAGTACCTTCGGGCTGTACCTCTGATTGAGCTACCAAAACATACAAACACCCCACAATCAGAGCTGCACCAACCCAACCAAGGAAAGGGAGGCGCTCGCCTACGATAACGACTGCCAATACAGCAGCTACCACGGGCTCGATCAGCGATAGCGTGGTCGCAGTGCTTGCTGCAACTTTCGAAAGCCCAAGCCCGAACAGGATGTATCCCAGAAACATTGGTACGAGGATCATGTAGAGCCCTACTGCCGCATTGTTCCAGCTCTCCACCAAGCGGGCTCCCGTCAATAACAAAACCGGAAGAAGCATGAGGCCGCCCAGTCCGAACGTAGCACCCATGGCGGCGCTGGAAGACACACCTTTTCTCATGAGCCGATGGGCCGTCCAGGAATATAGGGCATACGTTGCGCCTGCAAGCAGGCCAAGCACAACGCCGAAGACGCTTGCTGACAGTGACACGTGAACAGCTGAGCTAGTATGTCCTTGAGCCTTGGCAATGCACAGCAGCACAGTTCCAAGTAACCCAAGGCATGCGCCGATAAGCCACCTTGCGGTGAGCTGCTTGCCATCGAACACTCTTTCGATGACCGCACTCAGAAGTGGAGCTGAGCCGATAGTAACTATCGTACCGATGGTGACTCCAGCTAGGTGCATTGAGGTGTAGAACGCCAAAGGGTAAATGGCGACTGCGATAGCCCCGATCAGCACGAACGCCCAGTGGCTGTGCAGAAGGCTTCCCTCCCCTTTGATCTGCCGAAACGCCAAAAGCATCTGCAACAGTCCGCCAATCCCCATAGCAGCGGCACCAATGGCCAATGGACTTACGTCAGGAGCGAAGGTCGCAGCGGTGCCTGTGGTTCCCCACAGTACAGAGGCAGCCAAAACGCAGGACACGCCAAATCCGCGGCTAACGGGTAAGGCCTGTGTGCTCATGCTACTGCCTCCAATAGCGAGGCCGCGATAAGCCGAGCTTGCTGTACCCGTGCATCGTTGCCCTCCAGGCCTGCGCGGGACATTGAGCCCTCCAAAAGAAAGGATAGATGCGTTGCTGTTTGATTAGTGGCTTCAGGACTAAGCGGCGATAACTCGGCCAAGTGTTGCGCCAGGAGCTGCTCAACATGCTCTTTATGGCGTCGAACTGCCTCACGTCCTACGTCGCCTGCGGGCAATTCAGCAGCTGCATTTAGCAAACCACAACCTCTGAACCCGCGTTCATAGGCAGAGTTTGCATGGTCGGCGTAGGCATCAAAAATGGCCAGAACGCGTTCCTGAGGCGTGCCGGCTTCAGCCAAGCGGGTTTCATACAGTGCGAGCCATTCGGCATGCCGTGCTTCTATAAAGGCCGCCACCAGGTCAGCCTTCGATTTGAAATTGTTGTACAGACTCATCTTCGCCACACCAGCTTTGGCGGTAATGGCGTCAATGCCCGTCGCGGTAATGCCGTCGTTGTAAAAAAGCGTTGCTGCGGCCTCAAGCAAGCGCGCTTTGGCGGCTTTCGTTTTTAAAGATGGCAAGTGGCGATCTCCGTAATGGGTAGACTAGTCTACCTATTTCTACGGAGCGGTAAACCAGATTTGCTTTCAAGGGCCGCTATGGGTCGGTAGCGGCCTGTCGCCACTGGCAGCAGCCTCATAGCAGCCGTGCGCTACTGGCTGAAATTCGCTTAGCGGCCCTTTCGTTTGGTTCCGCTACCGAGCCTGGTAAAGAATTTCCAGAATCAACTCTAGGTACTGCTGCCAGTAAAACGGATTTCGAATCCGTTTTCGCTCTAAATAAACATTGGCTATAAATCCCGAAACCCTTTAAATACGGGGCTTTCAGCTAAGCATAACGCAACACAGTTCCACACGGTTAGGGGGAGTCATTCCCCCAAAATTCCCCCAGCCGGGCTTGCCCGCGTTTTACTGTCTTCTACCAGTTCATTACTACCAGCTCTCCGGTTACCTTGGCCTGGCTCTGGCGGCGGTTCGTATTGCTGTATCGGATGCTCAACTCTTCCATACGCAATCCAGCGAACACTTCGCGAATATCGGGATGGTCGTTAATGCTGACCATGACCTTGCCTTGGGCGCGCCTCATGAAGTCCGCCATCAGCTCATATTGGTCTATCCCAAATTCACTTCCATAGCCCCGCGTCTTCCAATACGGGGGATCCATGTAATGGAAGGTGTGCGGTCGGTCATAGCGTTCAGCGCATTGCAGCCATGGGAGGTTTTCCACATAGGTACCAGCCAGGCGCTGCCAGGCAGCAGACAGACTTTCTTCTATACGCATCAAGTTGATAGACCGGGTAGTCGTAGCAGTCCCAAAGTTTTGTCCAGTCGTGCGCCCACCGAAGGCGTGGTGCTGGAGGTAGTAGAACCGGGCCGCACGCTGAATGTCAGTGAGCGTTTCTGGGCGGGTCATCTTTTGCCACTCAAAGAGCTGACGTGAGGTGAGAGCCCATTTGAATTGCCTGATGAATTCTTCGAGGTGGTGCTGAACAACACGATATAGGCACACAAGGTCGCCGTTTATGTCGTTCAGGACTTCCACCTTTGCGGGCTCTAGGCGCTTGAAATAGAGCGCGGCGCCGCCGGCGAAAACCTCCACGTAGCAATCATGGGCGGGAAAAGATCAAAAAGAGATTTTGCTAGACGGCGTTTGCCGCCCATCCAGGGGACGATTGGGTTGGTCATTGCAAGCCTTTACCTGTATGTATAGACAGTATAGCCTTGCCTCGCTTCGTGCACGGAGCGGGGGCTTCGGCCGGACTTGCAGGAGTGCTCTGCGGGTTTGGCGGCTCAAGAGGATGCGTCAACATCCAATTGAGTCGCCCCTTTCTACTCATTTATTTCTGTTGCGGCGGTGCAGCATGATTGACGACGAACTAGACCCGGCCGAGTGGCTTGGGCTACCTACCCCGCTAGAGATGTGGAAGCAGCAAGCCCATCTTTGCCTCGAGGAATGCAACCTACTCCAGCAGTCCTTGGCGGAGCAGCGCACCAGGTTAGCCACGCTTATTACGATGTTCACCGATGCCGACCGCGAGCGAACTCAGCTCAAGAAGGATCTGGATGCAAGTCGCTTGGCCGAATCCAGGGCAAACCTGAACGCTTCTGATAGCTGGAAGAAGTGGCATGCCGAGGCCATGGCCAGGCAGGCCGACCGCCATTTCTACTGTGATGCGATTGAGCGCCTAGGCGGCGACTCGCATGCAATCATGGTCGCCGGGCATCGGGCTGAGGCCGTCGACAGGGATAATCTTCAGGGGCGCGACGTGGGCAGCGGATCATAGTCTTCCTCCTACGACCTTGGCTAAAGCAGTGTTTATACTTGAGCCAGGGTTGCGATGGAGCGGGTCGATGCTGGAGAACTGGAAGGCTAACTGGGATATTGAGCAAGAGCAGGTCATATGCAGGGAATGTGGTTCCCAGCAAAACGTGCGAGAAGCGCGGCGCCCTTTCAAGCATCGGGAGGGATGCGCCGCAGCAATCCAAGCGGATCAAATGCCCTGGCGAGATCTAGCGGCGCTGATGCGGGCAGAATTCAAACCCAGCGGTTAGTCAGCAAATTCACGAGCCTCTTTTTAAACGTGTCTTCACCATGCTGCATAGCGCATCCAAGGCCCAGGGCTTGGGCAGCAATGATGCGCTTGGTGGAAGCTGTGAGTTGTGCTGGTAGCCATAGCCAGTGCTGATGATGACGGGTAAATCAGGACGTTGTTCATGGATTGCCTTGGCAAGATCCCATCCGCTGATGCAGCCGGGGGTATTTACGTCCGTAAGCACAAGATCAAGGTCTTGACGATGTTCGAACACCCGCAGTCCAGCTTCTGCTGTCGCTACAGCGTCCACGATCGCACCAGTGTCGGACACTACTTCAGTCAAAAGTTGGCGAAGCAACTCGTCATCCTCAACAACCAGAACAATAGGTCTACTCATAACCCCAACGCCGCTAAGCTAATTCATGGGATTTATGACTTGCAGCTTTACAGAGTACTCACCGAGCCCGACGATCTGTCAATTTTGTACAAATTTTATTTAGTTATTTATAGAATATTTTGTCTCTGTACGATTTCTGTTCACCTCCTGAAAGCGCTTATACCTTCCGCTGGCCGAACTGGCTGACCTTGACCGTTGAGTCCTGGGCGATGCCGGTGGCCAGGTAGAGCCCCATACGGCAGGTGACCGTGGTCTCGGTTAGGTCGGCGGTGTGGCGCTGGGTTTCGAGCGTTCCCTTCCAGCTCGCCGGCAGCGTGAAGGGTTCCTGGTACTTGTCCATCGAGCGGTAATAAAGAGTGGTCGCCGTGCCGTTCACCGGCTTGTTGATGATCATCTCCGCTTCCCAGCCCAGGATGCCGCGGCTACTGCCCACGATCTCCGCCATCGATACCATTTCCAGCACGTCGGCCACGGCCAGGTTGGTGGTCGGCACGTTTGTAGCTGGCTGCACGTAGATGTAGCCACCGGTACCGGTCATGGCGCCCGACAGCTCGATGCACTGGGCCTCGCCGGCAGCGGCCTGTTCCTTGTACCACCTGGTAGTGATGCCAGCCAGGCCAGAGCCCTGGGCCTTGTACCCATCCGCCAGCACCGAGCCAGCGACCGCGTTGACCGAGGCGGCAATGCTGCCGGCCGTGCCCAGCATCAGCGGGTTGGCGTTCAGGCAGCCGAACGGGCGAATAGCCGAGTACAGGTCAGCAGCATCGGTGGGCAGCGGTACGCCGAAGAATTCGAAGTTGGCAAGGATCACGGGCACCACGCGCGACTGAATGAAGTCAGCGCCCAAAAGATTCGGATGCAGGCCCTCCACCGTCATTTCTTCGGTGAAGCCATCCCAGATATTGGCAACCGGTACGAACTGGCTGACGTAGCTCAGCACCCAATCCTTATAGGCGACGGCTTCTTCCAGCGCGGTACCGGTCAGGGCCTTCGTACCAAAGCGCGGCGTACCCGTCCCGACAATCAAGTACTTGCCCGGGATATTCTCAAAGGTGGTGATGGCTTTCATCACGTTGGCCTTTGAGTCAGCCAGGGTCATGCCCGGGGTAGTGCTGTCGTTAGTGCGAGAAAGCATCAGCCACAGATCCGCCGTAGCCGAGGCAATCGAGGCCGGCAGTCGCGCCATCATCTGCCCAGTGTGGTCGCCCACCTTGCCCTGGTTGTCCCGCCAGTCTGGGAATAAGCCCGTCTTCGCCGCAACGGCCCCTGCATAGCCGTAGGCCTCAGTGCCCCATGCTGTAGCGGCGATGGTATGGCAGTTGGCGCTGAAGCTGTCGCCCAGTAGGCCAAGCCCGCGGCGAATCCTGATTTTCTGTTTCGGCGCTCCGCCGATGATTAGGCTCACTTGACCACCTCATAAGCAGCGCCGCCTGTGGGAGTAAAGCGGGTGGGCGAATTGCCCAGGTCGAGGCGCCAGGCGCCGTCTACCGAAAAGGTATCGGACACGACCCAATCGGCGCCCACCTGTTTCTCTACGGTGATGCTGCCCCCATTAGCCTTCACTGCCAGCGTGTGGGAGCCGTAGCTGTACTTCATGACGAATTGATCGGTACGCATTATGCGGCCCTTGTATGCGATTTATGGTCGGGTTGCAGCCGGCGCGCAGCCTACTTATCCGTTCTTGTGACGGTCCCGGGCGCCACCGCAAACTCGGTGATCGCCGCGTTTTGCTTCTGCGATTCTTTGGTCATGCCGAACCAGAAGCCCATGACCTGCTTGAGCTCACCGAACCACAGGCCAATGACCGTGCCCACCGTGAGGCTGGCCGTGGGATCGGTCAGGATCTCTTTGTTCCAGCCCATGAATACCGCGGCGATGATCAGCAGCGTGCCCAGCAGGATCAGGCCGGTGACCACCGGGCGCACAATGTCGCGAGGTTGCGCAGCGGCCAGTTTGCGGGCGCTGTCCCTGTCGGCGGCCTCGGCGGCGTACTGCAAGGCCTCGGCCTGGAGGCGATTGTTCTCGGCGGTGACGGCGAGCTGCTGGAGCTGGACCTTGGCATTCGCCTGCAGCTCCTGGACCTTCACCATTGCGTCGGGATTGGTGGCCAAGATCGCGCTGACCGCATCGGGGTCGTTGGAAACATTGAGGGCACTCGACACCAGCGCACCCACCGCCGCGCCCGCAGGCCCGCCGAGCAACGTCCCGAGGGTGGGGGCTGCAGCGCCGATGATTTGGCCTACGTCTGACCAGTTCATGAGTCCACTGCCCCGTATTGAAGGTTACCGGCCACCCGGTTGGTCCAGCCCCTGCCATAGGTAGGCCAGGTCGAAAGCTTGGTAATGAACAGCAAGCGCTCGGCGTTCAAGAGCATGACCGCATCGGTGACGCTCATGGCCTTTACAGCGGCGATAGTGATCTTGCCCACCTGGCCGTCATCAGCCACGCCCGCGGCGCGCTGGAGCATGCGGATGGCGTTACCGTTGCCATTGTTCACGGCGATATCGAACAGTTGGTAGGCCAGCGCCGGTTGATACTGATCAGCCTGGGCGCGGTCCCAGAAATCACGCTTGTAGATGACCTTAGCCTGGTCAAGGGTCAGGTTCAGAATGTCCTGATCTGGGTAGCTCATGGCTGAGATACCGTACTTAGTGCCGTTCAACTGGCCCTGCCCCGTGACGCCGGAGGTCCAGTTGCCGCGGTCCTTCGGGTCAGCAGTGAACAAGCCCTCGTGGCCAATCACCCTTTCAAATGCCAGATCGAATCCGGTCATGTTTATCTCCAGGCATAAAAAAACCCGCTCGATGGCGGGTGGTCGTGATAACGCAGGGGTTAGGCGGCGCCGTAGCGTCTGGCGCCGCAGAGGCGGATGCCAGCCCAGAACAGGAAGGTGCGCCAGCGGGCCGTACCGTCGCCGCTGTGCATGGCACGGCTGAATACCTTATCGCACTTGTTGCGAGGCAGTAGAGCCGTTTGGTAGAGGTAGTCATGCAGGATTGCGGCGCGCATACCGTAGCCGACGACAAGGCCGTACAGGGCCAGAGCGACCACAGCGACGGCCCAAGAGGCGGTGGCTATCCAGGTGGCCGAGGGCATGAACAGGCCTAGGACTATGGCCGCCAGGGCGCACCACCGACAGATCTCCCGCAGCACCCGGACCGACGCCAAGTCGCTAATGAAAGTCTCTGGCACAGTGATCTGGCCATGTTGGGGGTCATTAAATATTAGGGGCTCCAGTAACTGGAATTGCCAGCGGCTGAGCTGGCGGGTGGCCGCGCCGGCGGCGAACTTGCCAGGAGCTAGAGTCACGGCCATCCCCTCTCCAATTTGGCGTTGCTGAACGTACCCTCGGCCACCGCTTGCTGCAGCACGGCCTCCCGGTCAAAGCACGCCTGCACGTGAGCCCTCACGGCCGAGGCGACGGCCTTCACCGTCCCGGCGTCCAACTTCACGAACCCCTCGGGCGTTTTCCAGTTGCAGACGTAGGTCGGGTCGTCCATCCCCGCCAGCCTGGCGCCGGCGATCAGCGCCTGGCTGTCACGGCCGGTGTCGATGGCCATCTCGTTGACAGTGATGCCCCCGGTCTCGGCCTGCCACCGGCGTGCGGCGATGCGCGCGAGCAACTCGGCCTTCGAGGCCTGGGCCTTATCCTCCGCCGTGACGAGGCGGGACAGGTCAATGTTCATATTCAGGATTCCCGAGTTCGGGCAACCCAAGAGGCTCTAGCTCTAGGTTACGAGGGAGGCTAAGGTCTCCATCAGCAGGATCAACTAGGGGCTTAGGAAACGTCTGCTCCTGCGTGGGATGCGCACCGTAAGGCAGCAGCAAAGTCAGTAAGAGTTGGCCGCCCTCGCGGTGAACGTCACCCACAAAGTAGTCAGAGTCTATCGCGCCTGCCGGGAGGGAGGCTCCCTCGGGTATGCCCGAGAGATCGAACTCCTCTCCGTTAATAGTTAGGACGTCACCGTTCTTGAACACCGTGAGCTCGTCATCTCGACGTTGAGGAGACAAGTTTATGATCATTAGTACCATCTTCCTTTAGCATGTAGAGCTATATAAACAGACTGTGCAGGCGTCCACGCCCCCTGTATTACCCCGTAGGTATTCGAAGCTGCGTAGCCTGATAGTCTAACTAGATCCAGGTTATCGTTACCCGTCGGGAACCCCGCTGTAACCTGAACAATTATGTTCGGAATACCAGTATTGGAAAACCCGCTAAAGCTGGCAGGGAACGTCCAGTTTAAAATAGTGGAGGGAGTTGGAGGCGTACCACCGTAGGTGGCCATGTAAAATACCCAGCACTCCAAGGTACCGTCGGCAAACTTCGTATAGTTACCGTTAGCGTTGATGCCACGCTCTATAACGGCTCCCGTGGGTAGGCCAGAGGACTGAGACACGGTCCCTACTATGTTGTTACCTGTAAACAGACGAACCCACGCGTCTTGCTTGTTAGTCTCAAGATTGAGCCTACGGTAAAAGACCTGGCCGTCTATTCCGTAGTAGGTCTGGTGGACCACCCCCTGATTCCAAACTTTTATGTCTACTAGGTCGCCGTTACGGGCATTCCCGCCGTTTAGGCTCGGCGGCGCCGCCGTGTAGGTGTTGTCCAGGCGATACATCCCTACGACGCCTAGTGAATTTAGGTTGGTGCCTGTAGGGGGGACCGGCGAGAACAGCCCGCCGAAGCCGAAATCTCCGACCTTGAGAAGACGCCCCTCAGTTGAGTCTGTAGGTGAGGCCGTCATCCTCACTGTTGCCATGCTGTCAGGCGCGTTGAAGTAAGGCACCATGCCGGCGGCACCAACTAGGCTAGAGAGCGCGTTTATAGAAGGAGACGAGGCCAAAGCACCGAACTTATTTACCAGTGTCCGCAGCGCGTCAGCCGAATCCTTGACGTAGCCCTGCATGGGCGCCAGCGCATATACGCCAGCAGCAACGGTTGGGCCCACGTAGGCGGGCAGGATTGATAGCACGGTATCGCTGGCAATGTTGGCTACTTCGTACCAGCGCCCATCCGGGCCTAGGAAGGCATCGCCTACCCTGGCGTTCGCGGCAAAGCCAGTATTTGCGCCCGTGACGGTGGTTGAATTTTGGGTGCACGAAACCGTGCCTGATCGAAGCCAAGGCATTGAGGATTCCCTAATTGCGGATGCTAGAAGTTGGTTATGTCTATGGCCAGGGCGAGCCCGTCCTGGATTACGCGGCTGTACGTGCGCCCGTCGGTGCGAGTGCCCCCCTCCGTGGTGATGGTCTTCTCCAACAGCGAGGCGCCCGACCGGTAGAAGGTCGAGATGCCACCGAAATAGATCACGGTCTCACGGTCCGCAGGGTCGCGCAGCAGCGCGGTCGCCTGGAAAGGCACCATGCACTGCGCCAGCCCATAAATCCTATTGGGGTCCAGGTCGGTGGCCACGGTGCCCTTGCGCGCTGGCCCGGTCCCATAGAAGCTCTTTACTCGCAGGTACTTCATGTTGCTATCGAAGACGAGCTGCCCTGAGGCATTGAATAGCTGGAGTATGCCCCCAGCGTTACCTATCGCAGATGGCACAGTGAAAATGCTGTAGTTCACCGTACGCCCGTAGAAGGTCTGGGCGAAGATCACTCCGAAGGAGAAGGTGTTGCCCGAGCGTGACGTCGCCGAGTGGACGACCCAGGCGTCGGTCAGGTCCAGCGCGAAGATCGGTACATCGCCGTTGGATGTGTAGGTGACCGTCAGGAAGTCCGACTGCTGGCTGGGGCGGTTTCGCGCAAGCGTGATGGTCCCGCGTGCGGCAAGCACGGCGTTGCTGTAGCTGTCGTCTATCAGGACGGAACCCGACGTGTTGATGACCTCAATGGGCATTCAGTAGACCCCATAAATGAGGGTGCATGGGTACTCCGGCGCCGTCCACGACAGCGTACTCCCCGACAGCGTGATCTTGGGGTAGTCCTCCCAATCTCTGTAGGGGTCGGACTCGGGGATAATCATGTAGAACATGGTTCCTCTCGAGAAACCGTCGTTGTACACGGAGCCGGCCGCCGATATGCTCAGCGTCCCGAGGATCTTGGTGATCCTGGACGACAGGTCCAGTTGCAGGGACCCGTCGGCGTTGTACAACTCGAACTCTGGCATGGTTCAGACCTTGATCTTAATTCGTAGTACGTTGTTAGCATCGTAATAAAGGTCTCCTGTATTGTCAGAAACTCTGCGACCAGTACCACCTACGCCATTATTTTCGAAGGTCCCAGCGGCCATATTTATACGCAACCCTTTTTGACCTGCGACATAGTTCGGCGATTGCAAAATACCTATCTTGGCCGTAGTTATTGACGCGTCTTCGATAAATGTCGGGCCTAAGAAGTTTTGTCCATTCTTAATAATGAACGGATAGTCCACGGAGCCTGGCGTTGTTGGGTTGGCGAATGCAATCTGGTTAGCTGTGAACAGCAGCGTTGACTGCAGTCCGCCTGGGCCGTTCTCAATGCCTGCACCGATGCCCGCGTACACATATTGCCCGGCGGCATTGACCTGAAACTTCATTGCCCACATAAGCGATAGTTTGCCGTCCGTACTAGCTTGGGCCTTGCTCACTGTTTGGATTGATGCGGTGTTTTCGCCTGCCGAAGCTTGAAGCTGCGAGATTTGCTGAGCCGTTGCACTCTGGTTGGTGGCCACCACCGTCTGTACGTTAGTGATCTTGGCGTCGTTGGATGCGACCCCGGCCTGCAATACCTCGGTGGTTTGCACCAACGCCCCATCCTTGTTGGCTCGGGCAACCACCTCCTTCGCATAGCTGGCCTGTGTAGCCCACGCATCCAGAGCTGCCTGGAGGTCACCCTCTCCGCTATCAGCCCGGTACGCGGCGCGGAGCGTTTGCGTGCTCTTGGTTTCAGCTTGTACATCCGTGATGGCCGCGCTGTTCTGCGCCACCTGCTGCGCTAGCCCTGCGGCGGTTTGCAGCGACTGACCTACATCCCTCCAATAGGTGGCATCGGGTGGCGGGCTGTTGGCTGGCACATCCTTGTCAGCCTGATAGATGCGATCATCCGCCACCACCATGGTGCCTTTGAGATAGGTTTGGTTTGCTTGATAGGCCTTTAACCCATCCAGGGCGCCTATCTGCTCCTTCAGGTCGTCGATTTCACCGATCTTCTTGTTCAGCTCCTTGCTGAGTTCAGTTTCGCCAATCTGGCCGGCCAGGTAACCCAGGATGTCGTGGGCATTACTGGAGGATTGCCCCATCACCCACTTGGTCCATGGCCCGTTATTGCCGCTACGGTCCCCCAGGCGCGCCCGGAAGAATCGGGTGACACCCGCGGCCATGCCGGACTTCAGGTAAGTTTGTGCGGGGTAGGAGATCAGTCCGAGCTGGGTGGCATTAGCGCCATCAGACGCCGTGGATTCTTGCACCTCGGTATAGAGCGTGTCTTCCGCCCCTGGCGGAAATGCCCAGTTCAGGCGAATGCCAAACACTTCTGATGCTGCGGTAAAAGCCGCCAGGGCAGGAGGATCGCCGGTCTTGCCGTACAGCACGGTCGGTTCCGAGTAAGCCCACAGAGATGTGCTGTTGCCCACGCCTACGGCCGACACACGGGCGGTGTAGGTACCGGTGTAGATGCCGGTCACCTCAATCGACGCCGTGTAAGTTACCCCGGCATAGATCCAGTCGCCCGAATTGCGTTTCCACCACACGTTGTAGCTGTTGGCGCCCTTGGCCGCGTCCCAAGTCACGCGCATCGTGGCCACCGTCAGGCCCTGCTTTACCGCATCGAAGGTGCTGAGCGCCACGTTAGTGGGCTTTGCCTGCATTGCGCTCGGGAGCGTGGTGGTGGGCAGCGTGACGATCTGCGCGCCGCTATCGATGGCCGCGAACTTGCTGGCGTTGTGTTGCACCGCTACCAGGTCGTATTGGAGCTTGTCGTCGCCGAAGTTCTCGACCACGGTAAGAATGCGGTAAGTCTCCGCCACCACCTCTGCCGTTTCCACTGCATAGATGGATTCGGCCAGCGGTACTTGGTCGAAGGCCTTGGTGACTGTCAGGGTCCGGCCCTTCACCGTCCGGATGATGCGGGTCTGGGCCTTGCCGTTGGGCTGGATCACTACCAGCGTATCGCCTGCGGCAACGGTGAGATCATCGTCGACCACCACGCTGCTGGCGGTCGCGCTCTTTATGCGCCCGCCGATAGGCCGGCCGGCATGGTTCTGGTCCGCTATCCGTACGATCTGCCCAGGGCGAGCGATGACGCCATCCAAGCCCACGCTAAAGCTGATAGTGTCCGTCTCCAGCTGGTTGGTCAGCAGCGTGTAGTGCCCCAGGCGCTGGGCCTGGCCCTGAGACACGCAGCCAAAGGCGGTGAGTTCGGTTTCTCGAATGCCGTACCGGGCGACGGACTTCTGGTTCTGGACGTACTCGGGCTTCTGCTCGCCGAAGTTATCCCTGTTGGTCCAGGCAACCTTGGCCACGCTGTACCGGGTCGAGCCGGACGAGCCGGCGCGGGAGAATTTGCCGTCGATCACGTTGGCATTGGTGTAGGTGTACACCGGGTCGCTGGGCATGTCCGCTGAGACGGTGACCGCGCTGCCGGCGTAATAGGCCATGCCTCGGAAGATGCTGGCGATATCCTGGAGTACGGTTAGCGCGTCGTTGCGCGATTGCAGGTACAGGTTGCAGGTGAACCGCGGCTCGGTACCGCCCTTACCATCGTCCACAAGCTCATCGCAGTACCGGGCGATCTGGTACAGCGCCCATTTATCGACCTGCCCATCGCTGATAAAGCGGCCCAGCCCG